>JBHADN010000108.1:0-2714 GCA_041855085.1 Catonella sp. | reverse complement strand
GGTGGATGTAAAAAAAGAAACAATAAGGCTTATAAATTACGACAAGTAAAATATAGAGGTAACTACTACAAAAATGGTGGTTATCTCTTTTTTATTTGTAAATATTTGAAAAACTTTGTTGACAAATATCAACCGAGCAGGAATTGTTCTTCTCTCAATTGCTCAAGTATTTTATAAGGTATGCGAAGATTGCCCTTGCCTACTCCCATTTTTACAAAGGGCTTGGGTTCTCCGTGAAAGTCCGAGCCGCCGGTCATTATAAGTCCTTTTTTTCTGGCAATCCCTCTGATATAGGCTTCATCCAGATTTGTGTGGCTCGAGTAAAAGGTTTCTATTCCCTTAAGTCCGTAGCCTATAAGCTCGTCAACCAAAGCCTCAAGTTCAATCCTCGGAAGTCTGTATATCATAGGATGTGCAAGCACGGGGATTCCTCCGGCTCTGAGTATTCCTTTTATGGCATCCTCGGGATGAATAAATTTTCTTGCCACATAATAAGGGGTATCATCGCCGAGGTATTTTTCAAAAGCAGTCGTGTAATCGGCGGTTATACCCTTATCCACCAGAAACTTTCCGAAATGCGCTCTGGTTATTACAGCATCGGGGTTGGCGTCCACAATTTCATCGTAAGATATAGGTATACCCGCTTGTATGAGGTTCTGTACCATCTTTATATTGCGTTCTTTGCGTTCCCTTTCGGCGGTTTTAAGAATATCGTTAAAATCCGTATCATAGGGATCTACCAAAAGCCCGAGTATGTGTATGTCGCCCTCTTTATATGCTGCTGAAATCTCCACTCCGGGCAGAACTTCAATCTGCTCGTCCCTGCAAAGCCCTGCGTTGTAGGCAGAAGCGGCTTTAAAAAGACGAGTAAAACCGTCTACGGTATCATGGTCGGTAAGGGCAAATGCGGACAGCCCTGCTTTTGCAGCCAAATTTATAAGGTTTTCCGGTTTTTCGGAGCCGTCGGAAAAATCGGAATGTGTATGTAAATCAATTGTTTTCATAATAAAGCCTCGTAATATAATGTGAAGTTTTACCCATTATATTACGAAGCCTGCGGTAATACAAGTATAGTTTTGTCTGCTCGCCGTTTATGGTAGAAATTTACCGGAAGCAAGGTAAAGCTCGTACCATTCATGATGAGTTAATTCTACATCGGTAGAACGCGCTACATCTCTTAGATGTTCAGGGTTCATAGTGCCAACTATTGCCTGCATTTTTGCGGGATGGCGAAGTACCCACGCTATGGCAATCGCCGTCTTTGACACACCGTATTTGTCGGCAAGTGTCTGCAATGCGCTATTGAGCTCAGGCAATTCGGGATCGTCTACCAGACATCCCTTAAAAAATCCCTTTTGCAGAGGTGACCACGCCTGAATGGTTATGTCGTGCAAACGGCAATAATCGAGAGTTCCGTTATCTCTGTCAACAGAGCGCTCCGTTGTGAGATTGTTAAGATAAAGCGCCTGATCTATGAGCTGACTCTGGTCGAGTGAAAACTGCAGCTGATTAAATACAAGAGGCTGTTTAACGAACTTTTTAAGCAGTTCCATCTGAAGAGTAGGTACATTGCTCACTCCGAAGTAGCGTACTTTTCCGGATTTTTCAAGGATATCAAAGGCTTCTGCAACCTGTTCAGGCTCAAATATGAGGTCCGGTCTGTGGAGCAGAAGAGCATCGAGGTAGTCGGATTTAAGCCTCTTCAGTATTCCGTCTACACTTTCAAGTATATTTTCCTTTGTCCAGTCGAACTCATTTCTCTCAAAGCAAAGTCCGCATTTGCTCTGAAGAAAAATCTCCTCACGCTTTATGCCGAGGTTTTCAAAAGCATCTCCGAAGCGAGTTTCAGCCTCTCCTTTTCCGTAGCAGGTAGCATGGTCAAAGAAGTTGATACCGAGTTCCAAAGATGCGGATATAACGGCTTCAGCCTCCTTTACGGTAAGAGAAGGCATACGCATACAGCCGAGAACGATTGCGGGCACATCCTTAGGTCCGTTTGCCACATTCAGTTTTTTCATAAAATCTCCTTTCATCGGGTAAAAATTACAAGTATACAGTATTGCATTATGCAATAAAATTATTCATTTTAGATAAAGCAAGCTTGCTTGAAATGAATTTTTATGTCAAATTTATTATAATACTTAGTACAGGCTCCAAGTCAAGGGGAAATAGAAATTTAACCCCAATTATTCACGAAACATATCGTATAGCTGTTTGCTGAATGCAATATAAAAAACGGGCTGATCCTTTATACGCTTTCAATTTGCATATATACCGATGACTGAAAATAACCGTCCTTATCTTCAAACCGTGCATCTCCTCGGTATTTTCTTGCAACGGACTGTATCGAAGAAAGTCCTATGCCGAAGTCCTCTCTTTTTGTAGAGCGAAATCTGCCGTTTTCGGATGCGAAGTTGCCGTCATAACCGTTGTCCATGGTAATAACAAGAAGTTCATAGTTTACATCACTGCTTATTTTTATAAATCTTTTATCTTTATCTATTTTCAGACAGGCTTCAATAGCATTTTCCAGAAGATTTCCGAAGATGATTGAGAGGTCGCCGTTTAAGGCGGTTTTGCCTGTTTCGGGTACAATAAGTCTGCTTTCAAAGGAGATTTTCTCCTCCTCGCAGATGGCGGCATAATGCGAGAGGATAGCGCTTACCGCTTTGTTCTCGCAATATTTCTTGTATGATACAGGTATATTTTGAATG
>JBHADN010000107.1:0-17700 GCA_041855085.1 Catonella sp. | reverse complement strand
TCTCTAATCAAATGACTACCTCCCGAATAGTTGGCTGCTGTGAAGTGTACGATAGATAATGATAATACAAATAAGAAAAATTTTCAATGAATAAGCGGCTGTACACAGATTGTTCACAAAATAACCCCCAATTATTGCTAACTTTTATGATATGTTGCCGCGAGTCATTTGCGGTATAATTAGCAGCGGTAATACAAATAAGTATTTTTTTCAATGAGTAGTTTTTTCTAAGCGGTTGATTTTATAAGTGTAAAGTTGATATAATATTAGGCGCATATATTTATAGAAAGAGGAATCAAAGATGAACTTTGCTGAAATTATGGACAAAATTAACGAGATGGGCGGCTCTAAATGGCTTGTGGCACAGGTACTGAGTTTTATAGGTTACAGCCTTATGGTAGTCACGGGTTACATCAAAAAAGAAAAGAAAATGCTCAGAGTACAGGATTTGCAGCTTGTTTTTATGGCAGGCATGACATTGCTTTTAAATGCATATTCGGGAGCGATAATAAACACGCTCGCAATAGTCAAGAACGAGATTTACCTTGCGGGAAAACTGAATAAATATACCAAGGCGGCAGTTGTCGGATTCGGTGCGGTTATGACATTCATATTCAACAACAGCGGAATTATGGGGTGGTGGCCGATACTCAGCCTGTTTGTGTTTACCTACCTTTTGGGAAAAGGAGGAGCAATAGGTATAAAGCTTCTTATACTGGGAACAACCATAGGTTGGGGAATATTTGATTTATACATCACAAACTATGTGGGAGTTGTATTCGATGTGCTTACGGTTATAAGCTGTATAATAGGAATTATAAGGCTTAGAAAAGAAAACAATTAAACACTTATTATTTTAAGGAGGAATTATGAGCAGAGTAGGTATAGTGATGGGAAGTGACAGCGACCTTTCTATTATGAAGGCGGCTATGGAAACTTTGGAAAAATTCGAAATCGACTACGATGTGACCATTATTTCGGCACACAGAATGCCTGACATATTTTTTGAATATGCCAAATCGGCGGAAGAAAAATACGATGTGGTCATAGCCGGAGCAGGCGGAGCAGCCCATCTTCCGGGCATGGCGGCGGCAGTTATGCCTATTCCGGTAATAGGTGTGCCTATATACACCAAGAGTCTTGGAGGTGTGGACTCGCTCTATTCCATAGTTCAGATGCCTGCAGGAATCCCTGTGGCGACTGTGGCTATAAACGGTGCGAAAAATGCAGCCATACTTGCGGCTAAGATTATATCTGTAAGAGAGCCTGAATTAAGAAAAAAAGTGAAGCTTTATGCGGAAGAGTTAAAGGACGAGGTATCCGCCAAAAAGGCTAAGATTGAGGAAACGGGCTACAAGAAATATCTTGAAGAGATGAAGTAGATAAGGCTCTGAAAGAAAAGGCGGCTAAGGTCGAAATGCACTTGACAATTTGGATAAGAGAGAGGTTTATTTATTATGGATTATAAAAATTCCGGTGTGGATATCGAGGCGGGTTACAGATCCGTTGAGCTGATGAAAAAGCATATTGCGGCCACTATGCGTCCGGAGGTGCTTGGAGGCATAGGAGGTTTTTCAGGTGCATTTTCACTTGCGGCAATCAAAAACATGGAAGATCCCATACTGCTTTCAGGTACGGACGGAGTAGGAACTAAGGTAAAGATAGCCTTTGAACTGGACAGGCATGATACTATAGGCATAGACTGTGTTGCAATGTGTGTAAACGATGTTGCCTGTGCGGGAGGAGAGCCTCTGTTTTTTCTGGACTATATAGCTTGCGGAAAAAATGAACCGGAAAAAATAGCTTCCATAGTTTCGGGAGTAGCAAAGGGCTGTGAACTTGCAGGGGCGGCGCTTATAGGCGGCGAAACCGCGGAGCATCCGGGACTTATGCCTGTGGACGAATATGACCTCGCAGGATTTGCGGTAGGTGTTTGCGACAGAAAGGAATTGATAGACGGAAAGGAACTTAAAGAAGGCGATGTAATCATAGGAATAGCCTCATCCGGAATACACAGCAACGGATTTTCTCTTGTGAGAAAGGTGTTCAGAGTAGAAAAAGAGGCGCTTATGAGATATTACGACTCGCTCGGAAGCACGCTCGGAGAGGTCTTGCTTGAGCCGACCGTCATTTATGTAAAATCTCTTAAGGAAGTAAAGAATGCAGGAGTGAGGATAAAGGCATGCAGTCACATCACAGGCGGAGGTTTTTATGAGAATGTACCTCGTATGCTTATAGAGGGTACACAGGCTGTCATAAACAAAAACTCCTACGAAATACCTGCAATCTTCTCTATGCTTGCAAAGGACGGAGATGTGTCTGAACAGGCTATGTACAATACTTTTAATATGGGAATAGGCATGATGGTTGCGGTTGCAAAAGAAGATGCGGACAAAACTCTGTCAGCCATAAAAGCTGCAGGGGAAAAGGCTTTTGTGATAGGCGAAATAAGAAAAGGGGAAAAGGGCGTAATCCTGTTATAATATGACGAAAATTGCAATTTTGGTATCGGGCGGAGGAACCAATCTTCAGGCGATAATAGATGCGGTAGAAAATAAATTCATAACCAATGCGGAGCTTTCGCTGGTTATAAGCAACAACAAGGACGCTTTCGCTTTGACCAGAGCGGAGAAAGCGGGAATAAAGGCGGAGTGCATTTCTCCTAAAAATTTCGGGAGCAGGCAGGAGTTCAACAAGGCTCTTGTAAATGCACTTGATACGGCTGAGATTGATTTGGTTGTGCTTGCGGGCTTTCTGGTAATTATACCGGATGAGATGGTTGTCAAGTACAGAAACCGCATAATAAATGTACACCCTTCTCTCATTCCGTCTTTTTGCGGGACAGGCTACTACGGGCTTACCGTACATGAAAAAGCGCTTGAAAGAGGAGTAAAGCTCACAGGGGCAACGGTGCATTTTGTAGATGAGGGTACGGACTCGGGGCCTATCATACTGCAAAAAGCGGTAGAGGTCAGGGCTGATGACACCGCAGAAAGCCTGCAAAGAAGGGTTATGGAGGAGGCGGAGTGGAAGCTTCTTCCCGAGGCGATTAACCTTTTTGCAAACGGCAGGCTTAAGGTTGTGGGAAACAGAGTTGTGCAGAACTGATGTGCGGCTTCATAAGACAATAACTGTTAATTCCAAGCGGAATACAAAACTATAGGGAGGGATGTTATGAATATTCTTATAGTAGGCGGCGGCGGCAGAGAACATGCCATAGCGATTAAGGCGGCAAAGAGCAGCAGAGTTAGCAAAATATACGCGGCTCCGGGGAATGCGGGCATAGCGGAGATTGCGGAGTGTGCGGATATATCTGTAATGGATTTTAAAGGGCTGATTGCATTTGCAAAGGAGAAGGCTGTAGACTTTGTCATAGTAGGGCCTGATGATCCTCTGGTTGCAGGGGCGGTGGACGAATTCGAAGAAGCAGGCTTTAAGGTATTCGGTCCGAACAAAAGGGCTGCGGTTATAGAAGGCTCTAAGGCATTTTCAAAGAATTTGATGAAAAAGTACAATATACCCTCGGCTTCCTATGAGATATTTACAGACTCAAAAGAGGCTGAAAAATATATAGAAAATGCGAAATTTCCCATAGTGCTTAAGGCGGACGGTCTGGCTCTCGGCAAGGGAGTGCTTATCTGTGAAAGCAAAGAGGAAGCGCTGGACGGAATAAAGACAATAATGGAGGATAAAAAGTTCGGTTCGGCAGGAAATACTCTTGTAGTGGAGGAGTTCATGACCGGTCCGGAAGTTTCGGTGCTGTGCTTCTGTGACGGAGAAACGATAAAGCCTATGACTTCCGCTATGGATTTTAAGAGGGCAAAGGATGGGGATTGCGGCTTGAATACGGGCGGAATGGGAAACATTTCTCCAAATCCTTTCTATACCGAGGATGTACATAAATACTGTATGGAACATATCTACAAACCTACGATGGATGCTATGAAAAAGGAAGACAGAGCGTTCAAGGGTGTGCTTTTTGTGGGACTTATGCTTACTCCGGACGGTGTTAAGGTGCTTGAATACAATGCAAGATTCGGAGATCCTGAAACACAGGTTGTACTTCCCAGGATGAAGTCGGATATCATAGATATTATGGAGGCATGTGTAGACGGCAGGCTTGCGGAGAAAGAACTTGAGTTTGATGACAATGCTTCCGTATGTGTGATATTGGCATCCGACGGCTATCCGTCAGACTATGAAAAGGGAAAGGAAGTCCATATAAAAGAGGGCTTCGAGAAGGAAGGATACTATCTTTATCATGCGGGTACTGCACTTAAAGACGGAAAGGTGCTTACCTCAGGAGGCAGAGTGTTCGGAGTGACTGCTGTAGGCGAAAACCTTAAAGAGGCTGTTGACAGGGCGTATGAAGCCACAGGTTGGGTAGAGTTTGAAAACAAATATATGAGAACCGACATAGGAAAAAAAGCCTGTCAGTTATAATCTTGAGTATTTTGTAAGCAACTTGACTTTTTTTTGCCACCTTTTTATTCTAAGCTGTCTGAAAGGTAGCCCTGAATTATCGATATGCAGTTCGTAAAGCTATGTAAAGCACATAGCTTGGCAACGGTTTGCGTTTGCGTTTGCGGTGCGGGAATTTGCCGCGGTATACTTCGGGAATAATTTCGGGATAAATTTTGCTTATGAATTTGGAGATAATATGTTTAAGAAAAAATTGATTAAGGGCGTTATTTCAGCCTTTGCGGTAATTATATTCTGTACGGCATTTATACAGACGGCAAAGGAGTCGGGCGGAACGGCAACGGTGCTTGCGGCGACAAAGAAAGTAGTCGTATCCACTACGGACAAGCTCAGGGTAAGGACGGGTGCGGGACAAAATTTTGAACATCTCAGTTCTGACGGAGTGCTTGTATATCTGCTAAAGGATAAAAAGGCAAACCTGAGAGGAGAGAAGATTGCCGCAGACGGAGTTAAATGGTATAAAATAAGCTTTAAGTTCAACGGGAAAAGCGTTAAGGGCTTTGTTTCGAGCAGCTTTGCAAAGGTAGTTACGGTTAAGACGACTGCGACAACTACAACCAAGGTTACCGCTCCTGCCCTTGAGGAAACGGGAGAGTACAGCTATACGGCGGAGGTTAATGCAAAAGGACTCAGACTGAGAACCGATGCGGGTACGGACAAACCGCAGTATAAGCTTGGCAACAGCGGAGTTGTACTTCCTGAGGGACAGATAGTGGAGATTACGGGCGAAAAAAATGACAAGTCCGGTGCAAGATGGTATAAGATAAAGACGACATATGACGGCAATGAAATAGAGGGATATCTCACGGCGGAATTCGTAAAGCTGGATGTGAGCAAGAAGAATACCGCGGCAGCCAAGGTCATAGCGGCTAAGGGATCTACTATAAGAGTTAAAGCCACTTCAAAGGGAAATGAGCTTAAAACCTCAAGCGGGAAAAATGTAGTGCTTAAGAAAGATACGGAGATAAGTATTTTTTATGAAATTACTCTCAACAACATAAAATACTACAAGGTAAATTTTCTGCTGAGCAAGAAAAATACAACCGGATATCTTCAGGCTTCTGAGATTCAGTTTATAGGGACCGGAGAAACCGAAGAGGAAGAAACAACACCGGATGATACGGGCGAAGAAACGGATGACACCGATGGTGGAGGTTCGGGGGTTATAAATCCTAATCCTTCGGGAAGTTTTGCAGTACAGCGTGCATATATAACTTCGGACCGGGTGGAGCTTTACAACGAGGCGGACTATTCGGCGGAGATACTTAAGGAAAGTGAAACCGGAATTTCATACAAGTTGTCTATGAATCAGGAGGTTGTCGCAAGAAAGGTATATACGGTCGGCAACGAAAAGTGGTATCTTATCACATACGAAATAACGGACAGTACCGGCAAGCAGATTATCGGAGCCGGATTTGTACCTGAAAAATTTATTAAATTAAGCGGAGAGCCTGTAGATGTTTCTACAGGCTCTAATGGTAACAGAATATTGACAGATGAGCAGTTTGAAGCCTCGCTGGCGGCACAGGGCTTTCCGGAGGACTACAAACCCTTTCTCAGAGAGCTTAGGAAAAATCATCCTTATTGGCATTTTGAGGCAAGACATCTGAATATTGACTGGGAATATGCGGTAGAAAAGGAAAGTGCCGTAGGTCTGAACCTTTTAAAAAATTCAAGCAATATAGCATGGAAATCTACAGAGCCCAGAGCCTATGACTGGGCAAACGACGCATTTATAGCCTACGATGCGGGGGGTTGGGTGACTGCCTCAAACAAAGCGGTCAGATACTATATGGATCCGCGCAACTTCCTAAACGAGGACTATATATATCAGTTTGAGCTGCTTTCTTTCAATCCCGAATATCAGAGCGAAGAGGGAGTAAATGCAATAGTTTCAGGCACTCCTATGAGCAATGCATACTACGAGATGACAACCTCTTTGGGAGAAAAGAAGACCTTATCCTATTCCGAGACATTTATGATGGCGGGGATTTATTCGGGAGTAAGCCCTTATCATCTTGCAAGCAGAGTAAGACAGGAAGTAGCGGGAGGGGGGAAATTTTCAAGCAGTGTGACAGGAACGGTAGCGGGATATGAGGGGTATTACAATTTTTACAATATAGGGGCGAACAACAATACCATAGCGGGCGGAGCTGTTGCAAGCGGGCTCAAATTTGCGATGAACGGCAGTTCCTCTAAAGCGGTCATAGGAAACAAGATATTCAACGACTACATAAAGATACCCTGGGACAGCCCGTATAACTCAATACTCGGAGGAGCGGCATACATAGGGAATAATTATATACTGAGAGGTCAGAACACACCCTATCTTGAAAAATTCAATCTTACGGAAAAATCAACCTTTTCCCATCAGTATATGGCGGCGATATTTTCCCCGAGTTCGGAGTCGCTTATAACTAAAAAAGCTTATGCACAGATGGGAGATAACTCGTTGGTATTTTCGATACCGGTGTTTAATAATATGCCGACGGAAATCAGTCCTCGTCCTGTTGATGAGCTGCACCCCAACAACTGGCTGAAAGAGCTTTCGGTAAAAGGTTACGCTATGACTCCAAGCTTCAGACCGGATACCACGGAGGGCTACAGTGTATTTGTAGGTAAGGATGTTGCACAGGTTGAGATTGCAGGAAAGACGGCAAACAAAAGTGCGGTAGCCGCGGGGCTTGGTCAGATAAGGCTTAATGAAAGCGGAGTGACGGTTCTTGAAGTGCCTGTTACGGCTGAAAACGGAAATGTGAGGACATATAAAATAACTGTTGTAAGGGAGAATTGAATATTATGAAAAGAAAAATTTTTCCTGCTGTGTTTTTAATCTGCCTGTTGTTTTTCGGAAACGGCAGAGTGTTTGCGGCAAGCGCCGGTGTGGAGCTTATAGGAGAAAGTATAGTGACTGTCGGCGATGAATTTGAAGTAACGCTTAAAATAGAGTCTGAAGAGCCTGTGTCGGGTATGGAAACCTATATATCGTACAGCGACGAAATAGGCGAATTTTCTTCTGCCGACAGCGGAATAGCGGGAGGCAAAGGGCTTCTCAGGATAAATATAAGAGATATGGAAAGTACGGAGAACGCGCTGTATTACGGTATAAGATTTACCGCAAAGAAAGCCGGTACCTTTTCGATTTACTTTTCCGATGATGTACATCTTTATACTTATGACAATGACAACGAGTTGTCGGTGTCCAGCACAAATTTGGAAATAAAGGTAAAGAGCAGGCGGGAGGCGTCATCCGACAGCAGTCTGTCAAACCTTAAGGTGGCGGGGCTTAGACTTTCACCCGCATTTTCCAAAGGAATATTCAATTATAGCGTAAACATAGGAAAAGAGGTTGAGGAGCTTATAATAGGTGCGGATCCTTCCGATGCAAACTCAAAGGTAACTATAAACGGCAATAAGGATTTGAAGGAGGGAATAAACGAAGTGCAGGTAACCGTTACTGCGGAGGACGGAAGCACAACCGTATACAATATTACGGCAGTAAAAGAGGCTGCAAAAGATAGTGAGAACGAAGAAAAGCAGGCAACGGAGGAGGAAAAGACGGTTAGCGCTTCTTCCATAACAAGTGAGGCGACAGGCGGCAGTATAAGCGAAGAAGGGCAGTCCTCCAAAGAGCCGGAGTATGTTCCGGATTTGCCTGAAACGGATAAGGCGGCAGAAACTGATACAAAGGATAGCAAACAGACCGTCGTTTATGGTATAATAGTGGCGGCAGTTGTGCTGGGCATTATGCTGCTGCTTGCAACTGTATATTTTAAGAAGACTAAAAAGAATCAGGACAGTTAGATAAAGCATAGGGAGGTAGGATGCAGGAGAGATTTACGGAAAATGCGGTAGCTGCGATAGAGGCTGCCAATAAGGCGGCAAGGCAGCTAAACCAGAATTACATCGGTACGGAGCATATACTTATAGGACTTTTAACGGCAGACGGAGTTGCCAAGAGGGTGCTTGAGGAAAACGGAATTACATACGACAGATTTATGGAACTCGTAAACAAGCTTTTAACATCAGGCAATGTGGCGGTACAGTCTGTAGGCTCAATGACGCCAAGGGCAAAAAGGGTAATAGCGGCATCGGCGGAAGAGTCATATAAGCTGGGATTGCAGCAGACGGGCACGGAGCATATACTTATGGCATTGCTCAAGGAAAGTGACTGCATAGCCGTAAGACTTCTGAGTACAATAGGTGTAAATATCCAAAAGGTTTATATAGACATACTGACGGCGTTGGGAATAGATGCAAGTCAGGCTAAGAACGACTTTGTAAATGCAAGGACTGCGGGCAGGCAGAAATCACAGACTCCTACTCTTGACCAGTATTCAAGGGATTTGACGGAGTATGCAAAGATAGGGAAACTTGATCCGGTTATAGGCAGGGAAACCGAGGTGCAGAGGCTCATACAGATACTAAGCAGAAGAACCAAGAACAATCCTTGTATCATAGGAGAGCCGGGAGTAGGAAAGACAGCCATAGCGGAGGGACTTGCCGAGAGGATAGCTGAAGGAAATGTACCTGATACCATAAGGGGAAAGAGAGTTGTAACCTTAGATATGTCGGGAATGGTGGCAGGATCCAAGTACAGAGGAGAGTTCGAAGAGAGAATAAAGAGAGTAATTGACGAAGTTGTAAGAAGCGGAGATGTTCTGCTGTTTATAGACGAAATCCATACGATAATAGGTGCCGGCGGAGCGGAGGGAGCACTGGATGCTTCAAACATACTGAAACCTTCGCTTGCAAGAGGAGAACTTCAGGTAATAGGCGCTACTACAAGAGAAGAGTACAGAAAACGGATTGAGAAAGATGCAGCCCTTGAAAGAAGATTTCAGCCCGTTGTTATAGAGGAGCCTTCGGAGGAGGAGTCGATACTTATACTTAAGGGGCTTCGTGATCGCTATGAGAGCCATCACAAGGTAAGGATTACGGATGAAGCGCTTGAAGCGGCGGTAAAACTTTCGGCAAGATATATAAATGACAGATATCTTCCTGATAAGGCGGTAGACCTTATGGACGAGGCGGCGTCAAAAGTCAGGCTTTCGGTTTTCGGGGCTACGCCTGAAAGCGTGGGGCTTGAAAGAAAGATAAGCAAGCTTGAGTCGGACAAGGAAGAGGCGATAAAGCATGAGGCTTATGAGAGAGCAAGCGAGCTGAAAAGGGAGCAGGCAAAACTGAAGCTGAAGCTGAATGAGCTGAAAGTGGCGGAAGAGCACAAGAAGCAGCATAAAATGCTGGTTGTAGGCTACGATGAAGTAGCAGGAGTGGTTGCGGACTGGACCAAAATCCCTGTAAATAAGCTTAAACAGGCGGAGAGTGACAGGCTTATAAAGCTTGAAACAGTTCTTCATGAGAGAGTGATAGGACAGGACGAGGCGGTAAGTGCGGTTTCAAAGGCTATAAGGCGAGGCAGGGTAGGTTTTAACGAGAGAGGAAAGCCTGTAGGTTCATTTCTGTTTTTAGGGCCTACGGGAGTCGGCAAGACGGAGCTCAGCAAGGCGCTCGCAGAGGCTATGTTCGGAAGCGAAAGCGCAATGATAAGAGTAGATATGTCGGAGTATATGGAAAAGCACAGCGTGTCGAAGATGATAGGCTCGCCACCGGGATATGTAGGGCATGAGGAAGGAGGACAGCTTTCCGAAAAGGTCAGACAAAATCCGTATTCCGTCATACTCTTCGATGAAATAGAGAAAGCACATCCGGATGTGTTCAATGTACTTCTTCAGGTGCTTGACGACGGCAGAATAACCGACTCTCAGGGGCGTATGGTAAGTTTTAAGAATACGGTCATAATCATGACTTCAAATGCAGGGGCGCAGAGAATAATCACTCCTAAAAAACTCGGTTTCAAGACAAATGAAAGCGCGGATGCGGATTACAATCTTATGAAGAGCGGAGTAATGGAAGAGGTAAAGAAGATATTTAAGCCTGAATTTTTAAACCGTATAGATGAAACCATAGTTTTCCACACATTATCGGAGGACGACCTCAAAAAGATAGTTAAGATACTCTTAAGAGGGCTTGTGGAAAGAGCGAAAGAACAGATGGATATCAAGATTAAGTTTTCGGATGCGGTGGTCAAACATCTTGCAAAGATTGATAAAGAGGCAAATTACGGTGCAAGGCCGCTGGCGAGAAAGATAAAGACTGAGGTTGAAGATTTGCTTGCGACAGAGGTGCTTCTTGGAAAAATTAAAGAGGGAAATGAAGTAAAACTCGGTTGTAAAGATGGAAAAATTGAGGTAAGATAGATACCAATATAATACTGAATTATGAAGGAGATGGAGATGGCAGTAGTAGAAGAATTAATCCGCAAGGCGGGAGAAGATTGTATTGATTTCGGTAATTACAAACTGACAAGCAAGGCTAAGCTTGATGATTTTTCCTTTGAGGGAGATGTGTATAAAATCAAGACCTTTAAGGAGATAACAAAGCTTGAGAAAAACGGTCTGTTCGCCTACGAGTCGGTTCCGGGAACTGCGGTTTTTGAGTATAAAAGAACGGAAAAGGGACTCAGCTTTAAGGTAGAGGGCGAAAGCGATGCGCAGATTACTCTTGAGCTGGAAGAATCCAAAGAGTACGAGATAGAGCTTGACGGTGTAAGTGCAGGCAAGATGAAGACAAATCTTGGAGGAAAGCTTACATTGAATGTAGAAACCAAAGAAGATACAGCAGTTAAGGTGGTTATTAAAGAGGCATAATGGCTAAAAATAAAACAATATTTTTCTGTAAGGAGTGCGGGAACGAGTCTATAAAATGGTTGGGACAATGTCCCGCCTGTAGGGCTTGGAACTCCTTTACAGAGGTTGTGGCGGAAAAAAAAGGAGGTAGCGGTCTGAAAGAAGGACAGGCTGCCTCTTTGCCCATTAAATTGAAAGAAGTTTCCACGGAAGCCGACGAGAGGATAAAAACGGATATAAGCGAGCTTGACAGGGTACTCGGCGGAGGTATAGTCAAGGGTTCTCTGGTACTGGTAGGAGGAGATCCCGGTATAGGAAAGTCTACACTTCTCTTACAGATGTGTGCAGGGCTGGCGGAAAAGGGACTTAAGGTGCTGTATGTGTCGGGCGAGGAATCGGAAAAGCAGATAGCGCTCAGAAGTGAAAGGCTTGGAGAGCAGACCTCGGATATGCTGATTTACTGTGAAACGGATATTGACAGGATTGAAACCGTTATAACAAAGGAAAAGCCGGATGTGGTTGTGATAGACTCCATACAGACTATGTATACAGGCAAAGCGGACTCGGCAGCAGGAAGCATTACACAGGTAAGAGAGGTAACGGGGGTTCTGCTTAAAATTTCAAAAGGGCTCGGAGTATCCGTATTTATAGTAGGTCATGTTACAAAAGAGGGCATGGTTGCAGGCCCCAGAACGCTGGAGCATATGGTAGATACGGTGCTTTATTTTGAGGGAGAAAATGTGGCGTCATACAGGATACTGCGTGCCGTAAAAAACCGCTTCGGCTCTACAAATGAGGTGGGCGTGTTTGATATGGGGCAGAACGGACTGCGGGTTGTGGAAAATCCGTCCGAATATATGCTTAGGGATATGCCGGAAAGTGCGCCCGGCTCTGTAATAGCCTGTACTATGGAGGGCAGCAGGCCTATTCTTGTAGAGGTGCAGGCACTGGTCTGTCAGACAAGCTTCAACTTTCCCAAAAGGACTATGGCGGGTGCGGATATCAACAGAGTAAACATACTTATAGCCGTACTTGAAAAAAGGCTCGGGCTGAACCTCGGCAATTGCGATGCCTATGTAAATGTAGCCGGAGGACTTAAAATAAATGAGCCGGCACTTGACCTGTCCATAGCCGCAGCGCTCATCTCGAGCTACAGGAACAGAGCGCACGGAAGTAAGATAGTAGCTTTCGGAGAGGTAGGACTTACAGGCGAGGTAAGAGGAGTAAATTTAGCAGGGCTAAGACTTGACGAGGCGGCTAAATTCGGGGATGCCGCGGTAATAATCCCGAAGGTAAATTATACAAAGGATGTAAGATGTAAGGTGTTTCCGATAAGCAACGTAAGGGAGTTAATGGATTTAATATAATGGGAAAGACTTTGATTATAACGGAAAAGCCGTCTGTGGCGGGAGAATATGCCGAAATACTCGGAATACCTAAAAGAGGAAACGGCTCTTATATTGGAGAGGATTATATAATTACATGGTGTGTGGGGCATCTCATAGAGATGTCTTATCCCGGGAGTTATGACAAAAAATATGAAAAGTGGCAGATGGAAGATCTGCCCTTTTTGCCTGAAAAATATAAGTATGAAGTGAAGAAGAATGTGAGCAGACAGTATGCGGTCGTGCATTCTCTCATGAACAGCCCTGAAATATCCGCAATCCTCTATGCGGGAGATAGCGGAAGAGAGGGAGAGGTCATAGGAAGACTTATAAGGAATTTTGGAGGAGTGAGGGCAGGAATAGAGGAGAAGCGTGTCTGGATAGACTCATTTACCGAAGATGAAATAAAAAGAGGAATGAGGGAGGCAAAGCCCATTTCCGAATATGATAATCTCGCAAACGCAGGAATAATGCGAGCTATAGAAGATTATGCAATGGGAATAAACTTTTCAAGAGCTTTGTCGGTAAAGTACGGGAGCCTGTTAAATATGAAGGCGGGCACCAAGAAATATTCGGCAATAGCCATAGGAAGAGTTATGACCTGTGTGCTCGGAATGGTGGTGCGAAGAGAACGGGAAATAAGGGATTTTGTACAGACCGTATTTTATAAGGTAGCCGCGGAGTTAGGCTCTGACGGGGCGGTATTCGGCGGCGAATGGAAACAAAGCAGGATGGGGAAATATTTTGAAAGCCCCCTGCTGTACGGCGACAAAGGATTTAAAAAAGAAGAGGATGCAAAAAGGCTTATAGAGGAACTGGATACAAACTCTGCGACAGTTCTGAAGAAGGAGAAGACAAGTGAAAGAAAGAAAGCGCCTCTGTTATTTAACCTTGCGGAGCTTCAGGCGGAGTGCAGCAAGCGTTTTCATATAAGTCCGGATGATACGCTGAACGCAGTCCAGACACTTTATGAAAGCAAGCTGACAACCTATCCGAGGACGGACGCAAGGGTGCTTACAACTGCAATAGCGGGAGAAATAACGAAAAATCTGAGCGAGCTGTATAAGTATGAGCCCGTGAGCGGCTTTATACTGAAAATAAGGGATGAGGGGCTGTATAAAAATCTGGCTAAGACACAGTATGTAAATGATTCAAAGGTTACGGATCACTATGCCATAATTCCTACGGGCAATATAAAGGAACTGGAGAGGCAGAGTGATTTGAATAAAAAAATCTATGACCTTATAGTGAGGAGATTTCTGGCTATATTTTATCCGCCGGCAGTATATGAAAAAGTAAGTCTGGTAACAGGAATAAAGCATAAGGAGGGAGATTTTACCGAGGAGTTTTATTCTTATGTGAAGGTGCTTAAAGATAAGGGTTATCTTGAGGTAATGGGCAGCCAACCGTCTAAAAAAGCTGAAAACGAGAGCAAAAACGAAGAAGAGGACGAAGTGTCGGAAAATGAGAGTTTACTTAATCTGCTGTCATCGCTGAAAAAAGGGAGTCCTCTTTCGATAAATGCTTTAAAAACAAAGGAGGGTAAGACTTCTCCGCCTAAAAGATATACATCAGGCTCTATGATACTTGCGATGGAAAATGCGGGACAGCTTATAGAGGATGAGGAACTGCGCGCCACCATTAAGGGAGCCGGAATAGGTACAAGTGCAACGAGAGCGGGGATAATAGAAAAGCTGGTAAACATAAATTATCTGGGGCTGGATAAAAAGACACAGGTACTTACTCCGAAGCTCCTTGGCGAAATGGTATATGAAGTGGCATATATGGCGATTCCTGCTATGTTAAACCCGGAAATGACGGCAAGCTGGGAGAAAGGGCTTGCGGGCGTGGAAGCGGGGGAGATAAGCGTTGATAAGTACGAGGAAACCTTAAATGCTTATGTAAGAAAATATGTGGAAAATATAAGAATAAACAATTTTGAGAGGGAACTTGAGAAAAGATTTGAAATGATAAAAAGGGTAAACGGTAAGAGCAATGGAAAAAATAAAAATTGAAAAGCTGTACGACCTCAAAGAAACAATTGCAGGAGATTATCTTAAGAAGTTCAACTATCCTTTTGAGGCGTTAAAAGGAATAGGAGCGGAGATAATAAGACTTGGAAAAACTCTAGATGTCGCACTTTATGAAGAAAAAGAGGAAAATGTGTGGGTAGCGAAATCGGCAGTTGTTGCGCCTACGGCTTTTCTCGGCAGTCCCTGTATAATAGGAGAAAATACAGAGGTAAGACATGGCGCCTTTATAAGGGGTAATGCCCTTGTGGGCAATGACTGTGTGGTAGGCAACTCGGTGGAACTTAAAAATGTTATAATATTTAATAAGGTACAGGTTCCCCACTACAACTATGTGGGCGACTCCATACTCGGATTTCATTCGCATATGGGCGCAGGCTCCATTACCAGCAATGTCAAGGCGGATAAGTCGGAAGTGATTATAAAAGGAGAGGGAGAGAGTATGGAAACGGGGCTGAAAAAAGTAGGAGCTTTTTTGGGCGATTATGCGGAAATAGGCTGCAATGCCGTATTAAACCCGGGAACGGTAGTGGGAAGAAATTCCAATGTATATCCGCTCTCTATGGTAAGGGGAGTAGTAGCGGAAAACAGCATATATAAGAAAAAGGGGGAAATAACAGAAAAATGCGAGAATTAAACCTTAACGATTTTTCTAAGGAGCTTTTCAGTAAAAATCCTGTGCCGGGAGGAGGAGGGGCATCAGCCTTGGTAGGTGCACTTGCAGCCTCTCTTGTGGGTATGACTGCCAATTTTACGGTGGGTAAGAAAAAGTATGAGGAATATTTTGACGACCTTGAAAGAATACTTGAAAAAGGAGAAACTCTCAGACTAAGGCTGCTTGACCTCATAGAAGAAGATGCGGAAGGGTTTGGTGAGATTGCAAAAGCCTATGCTATGAAGCCTCGTGATGAGGAAGCATTTGAAAGAGCCTTGGTATGTGCCGTGATGCCGCCGCTAAATATGATGAAAGCACTTGCTGAGGTGGTAGAGCTTTTGGAAGAACTGTTGATTAAGGGAAGCGTTCTCATGATAAGCGATGTAGGGACAGGGGCGGCTTTTGCAGAAGCGGCTGTAAGGAGCGCCTATCTGAATGTAATAATAAATACTAACCTTATGAAGGACAGGGAGGGGGCAGATGCCTATGAAGCGGCGGCAAATAACCTCTTAACTTTCGCGGACAGGGCTTTAAAGGTATATAGAGAAGTGGCAGACAGGCTGGAAACTGAATAAATTTGCTTTATAAACAATAGCTTTGGTTACATCATCAAAAACCACCAACAATATTTGGAAATATTATAAAAAATTTGGTAAAAAAACAGGGGCGGGAATGATGATTTTTTGAAATGTTTGGTGTATAATCGTATTTGAGGAGATTTTATCATTTGAAAGATAAAATGTCATATTCACTATTAAACACAAAGAAAGAGGTGCACAGAATGGCAAATATTGATTTAACAAAGTACGGTATTACCGGAACAACAGAAATCGTCTACAATCCTTCGTTTGAACAGCTTTTTGAAGAGGAAACGAAAGAGAACCTTACAGGCTTTGAAAAAGGTCAGGTAACTGAGCTGGGTGCTGTAAATGTAATGACAGGCATTTATACAGGTCGTTCTCCTCAGGATAAGTTCATAGTTATGGACGAAAATTCCAAGGATACCGTATGGTGGACATCTGCAGAGTATAAGAATGACAACCATCCTATGAGCGAAGAGGCTTGGAAGGTAGTTAAAGAGCTTGCCAAGGATGAGCTTTCAAATAAAAGACTTTTTGTTGTTGATGCTTTCTGTGGCGCTAATGAAGATACAAGAATGGCAGTTCGTTTCATAGTGGAAGTTGCCTGGCAGGCACATTTTGTAACAAATATGTTTATCAAGCCTACTGAGGAGGAGCTTAAGAATTTTGAGCCTGATTTCGTGGTTTATAACGCATCAAAGGCTAAGGTTGAAAATTTCAAGGAGCTGGGACTCAATTCCGAAACGGTAATAGCGTTTAATATAACAAGCCGCGAGCAGGTTATCTTAAATACATGGTACGGCGGAGAGATGAAGAAGGGTATGTTCTCCATGATGAACTACTATCTGCCTCTCAAGGGCATCTCCTCTATGCACTGTTCAGCAAATACCGATATGGACGGAAAGCACACGGCTATCTTCTTCGGTCTTTCAGGTACAGGCAAGACTACACTTTCCACAGATCCTAAGCGTCTTCTCATAGGAGATGATGAGCACGGCTGGGATGATAACGGTATATTCAATTTCGAGGGAGGATGCTACGCTAAGGTTATCGACCTTGACAAAGAGTCCGAGCCTGATATCTACAAGGCTATCAAGAGGAATGCGCTTCTTGAAAATGTAACCGTATCGGCGGACGGAAAGATTGACTTTAAGGACGGAAGCACAACGGAGAACACCCGTGTATCCTATCCTATTGACCACATTGACAATATCGTTCGTCCTGTTTCAACCGCTCCTGATGCTGAAAATGTAATCTTCCTTTCAGCAGATGCGTTCGGTGTACTTCCTCCGGTATCAATACTTACACCTGAGCAGACACAGTACTACTTCCTTTCAGGCTTTACAGCAAAGCTTGCAGGCACGGAGCGCGGAATAACGGAGCCTACTCCTACATTTTCAGCTTGCTTCGGTCAGGCGTTCTTAGAGCTTCATCCTACAAAGTATGCTGAGGAGCTTGTTAAGAAGATGAAGAAGACAGGTGCTAAAGCTTTCCTTGTAAATACAGGATGGAACGGCACAGGAAAGAGAATTTCCATTAAGGATACTCGCGGTATTATCGATGCTATCTTAAACGGAGATGTAGGCAAGGCTGAAACCAAGAAGATACCTTTCTTTGATTTTGAAGTTCCTACATCACTTCCGGGCGTTGACACAGGCATACTCGATCCTAGAGATACTTATGCAAATGCTTCGGAATGGGAAGAGAAGGCAAAAGACCTTGCAGCAAGGTTTATAAAGAATTTTGCTAAATATGAAACAAACGAGGCAGGTAAGGCTCTTGTAGCAGCAGGACCTAAGTTATAATTCAGGTTTAGTTTAAATTAAGAGAACTGCCCGATACACAGTACGGTATGTCGGGCAGTTCTTTGTTTTTATC
>JBHADN010000106.1:0-3635 GCA_041855085.1 Catonella sp. | reverse complement strand
TCCCTAACTCTTTAGAAAGTGCTTTTGTAAGCCCTATTATTGCCGCCTTTGTCCCTGCATATGCCGACTGCCCTTCATTCCCATCCAATCCAACTATAGATGACAGATTTACTATGCTTCCTGATTTTTTCTTTAACATCAGCTTAATTATATACTGAGTTAAAATATACGGTGCAAAAAAATTCACTTCAAATTGCTCTCTTACTTTTTCTAACTGTGACATAGGAAACAAAGCATTGTACAGTATTCCTGCATTATTAACAAGACCATCGATTTTTATTTTAGCCGACATTACCTGTTTGATAAATCTACATACTTCTTCATAATCGGTAATGTCAAACTCCAGAGGCAATATCTCCACATCTTCCTTCTCTGAAAGTTCTTTGCAAAACATTTCAAATTCCTCGGTAATAACTCTTGTATGCGCCCATACATTGGCTCCATTTTCCGCAAATGTTTCCAACATCGCTCTACCTATCCCGCGATTTGAACCGGTAAGTACTATATTTTTATTTTCAAGAAGCCTGCTCATTGTATCTCCTTAATCCAAACAAAATAATAAAATTAAGTAAACCCCACACTCTATTTAATAGCGGCTACTCCTTCATTTTTCATAGGTCTTGCCGGATTTCCTAAAGCCACGACTCCGTCAGGAATATCCCTTACAACTACGGAGCCAATACCTATTACTGTCCCGTTCCCAATTCTCGTCCTATGTTTAACAGGCACTCCCATACCTATAAAGGAATTATTACCCACACAACTATTGCCTCCCATTGCAACAAGAGCTGAAATAACTGAATTTTTCCCTACTGTACAGCCATGCCCTACTACTGCCATAGGTTGAACTAAAGTATTTTCTTTTAAACAAACTTCGGCAGAGATATATGCATTATAACAAATTACTGTTCCCTCTTCTATTTGGGCATTACTTGCTACAAATGCAGAGGGATGAATCAATATCGCACAAGTGTAATCCAGCTCTTTAACCTTGTTGTATACCAGTTCTCTTGATACAGGCTCTCCAACTCCTATTACAAATTCTATCTCATCAGTATTATATTGGGATACCGTTGCGGCAAATGGAAATACCTTTTTATTATCCACTTTTTCGGGAGTATCATCTATAAAGATTATTTTTTCCCATCTATGTTCTTTTAAATTTATTACCTTTGCAAGTTCTTCAAGTTCTATCCCATGTCCGCCAAAACCATAAATTCCTAACAGCATTCTTACTCCTCATAACTAATATTATTATACAAATTTTTATCGGTTAACTTCCCTCTTACTGCTTTCTCCACACCATCTTATTCACAACGCCTGTATAGCTCTGTATTATCTTAACAACCTTATCGCTCACATTTTCATCCGTATAATCGGGTGTAGACAAGCCGAAACCTCCGTTTTTATCAAGTTCTACTGCCGTTTCCGCCGCCTGAAGCAGGCTTTTTTCATCTATCCCTGCAAGAATAAAGCCACCCTTGTCAAGAGCCTCCGGCCTTTCAGTAGATGTTCTTATGCAGACTGCCGGAAAAGGACTTCCCTCATTTATATAAAACGAACTTTCCTCCGGAAGAGTTCCGCTATCCGATACTACCAGAAAAGCTCCCATCTGCAATCTATTGTAGTCATGAAAACCTAAAGGCTCTTGCCTGATTACTCTTGCATCAAGCTTAAAGCCTGTTTCTTCAATTCTTTTTCTGCTTCTCGGATGACAGGAATACAACACAGGCATGTTATATTTATCGGCAAGTTTGTTTATTGCATTAAACAAAGAGATAAAATTATGCTCCGTATCTATATTTTCTTCCCTATGCGCAGATAAAAGTATATATTTCTTTTCCTTCAGATTAAGCCTCGTAAGTACATCACTTGCCTTAATCTCCGGAAGATTTGCCCTAAGCACTTCCGCCATAGGCGAGCCTGTGACATATGTTCTTTCCTTCGGAAGTCCGCATTCCGCAAGATACCGCCTTGCATGCTCGGAATAAGCAATATTCACATCCGATATTATATCTACTATTCTTCTATTGGTTTCTTCCGGCAGGCATTCATCCTTACATCTGTTTCCTGCCTCCATATGAAATATAGGAATATGCAGCCTTTTGGCAGAGATTGCCGAAAGGCAACTGTTTGTATCTCCCAATATCAGCAGAGCATCCGGTTTTATATCTGTCATAAGTTTGTAAGATGCGGCTATAATATTCCCTATTGTTTCACCCAGATTCGCACCTACTGCATCCATATAAACTTCAGCATCGTCAAGCTTTAAATCCTCAAAAAATATTCCGTTAAGATTATAGTCATAATTCTGACCTGTATGAGCAAGTATACAGTCAAAATATTTTCTGCACTTCTTTATGACCTCCGAAAGTCTTATAATCTCAGGTCTTGTGCCTACTATTACAAGCAATTTAAGCCTACCGTTGTTCTTGAAGCTAATGTCTTTATAATCTGTTTTCATCAAATGCCACCTTTTCAAAAAATGTATCCGGCTTTTCTCTGTCAAACTCCTCATTTGCCCACACAAGTGTAATCAATTCCTCTGTTTCCGACAAATTTATTATATTATGTGTGTATCCCGGCAACATGTGTACCGCCTCAATTTTATCTCCGCTTACTCTGAACTCTATAACTTCATCGGTTCCTATTTTTCTTTCCTGTATTAAAGCACTGCCGTGCACTACTATAAAAAACTCCCATTTTGTATTGTGCCAATGCTCCCCTTTGGTTACACCGGGCTTGCTTATATTCACAGAAAACTGTCCGCTGTCAACAGTTTTTAAAAGTTCCGTAAAGCTTCCCCTTTCGTCCTTATTCATTTTAAGTGAAAATTTAACTTTTTCTTTCGGTAAATATGACAAATAAGTTGAATATAGCTTCTTTTCAAAACTTCCCTTAGGTATATCGGGCATAACACCGGTGTCCGGCTGTGCCTTAAAGCTCTCCAGATGCTTTACTATTTCCCCCAATGTAACCTTATGTGTGACAGGAATGCAGGCATAGCTTCCCCTATCTGTGAGTATAGCCTCTACTTCGCTATATTCACAATATTTTTCTTTACCCTCCAAGGCATCCAAAAGTCCGTCTATTAAATCATCAATGTACAGCAGCTCAAGTTCGGTATTACTGTCATTTATATGCAGCGGTCGGTTATTGGCTGTGTTATTACAAAATGTGGCTACCGCCGAGTTATAGTCAGGTCTGCACCATTTCCCGAAAAGGTTTGGAAACCTATATACCAGAACCTTTGCACCTGTTTCCTCTCCATAAGCAAAAAATAATTTCTCCCCTGCAAGCTTTGACCTGCCGTATTCCGACTCCTTAAAACGCCCTGCAAGAGAAGCCTGTACGGATGAAGCCAGCATCACGGGGCAGGTATTATTATTTTTTTTAAGCTCTGCAAGCAGCTCAGAGGCAAAACCGAAATTCCCCTCCATAAACTCCGCCTCATCCTTTGGACGATTTACTCCTGCAAGATTAAATACAAAATCGGCTCTTTTACAGAAATCAGCAAGTTCTTCTTTAGATGAGCCTAAATCTATTTCAAATACCTCATCTATAATAAGCCCTTGCCTTGTCTTATTTTTCCCGTCCCTTATATTTTTAAGATTTTCAACCAGGTTTCTGCCTAC
>JBHADN010000105.1:0-4797 GCA_041855085.1 Catonella sp. | reverse complement strand
TTTTTTTATGGAAAAATCCTGAAAAGCAAGCACAATTCCCGCCATAGGCAGATAAGCAAAGACCAGAGCGTATATGACAGGCAACGCTATGATAAGCCAAAACTGCCAGTTTGCAGACTTTATTTTGTTTCTTTTACCATCCGATACAGCACCCTTAATAAACAACCTGCTTTGTTTAGTCATGTCGCCACCAAAACTTCCTTTCTAAAGCTAGCTTACGCTTAAAGAAGCTGCCCTTTTGACCGGACAGCTTCTTAAATTTCAATTTTGAACCGATTATTCATCGGTGTTTAAGGCATTATTTGCTCTGTCTGTCATAAGCTGTCTGATATGTCTTTAACACTTCCTCAAGTCCTGCCTTGTTAAGAGCATCCTTATAGCTGTCCCACTCTGTTTCTATATCCTTGGTACCTGTGATAAATGCAACCGAGGTTTCTTCAATAAGTTTCTCAATTTCAACCGCCATAGTGGAAACATTTGTGCTTTCCTCGTCCGTAAGCTTCAATGCGGAGAGGTTGTGAAGCTTTGTATTGTCCTTGTATGGCTCATACAGATTCTTTGACGCCTCAAACAGAAGCTTCTCAAGACCTGCCGATGTATAAAGGTCTACATTTGCATCTACAGCCTGTCCTAAACGATAAGGAGCAGGAGCAACTCTTATACCTACATCCTGCCAGTCATGATTCTGTGCGTCAGGAGAGTAAGCATTAAGTACCTCGTACAATGCAGGCTCGCCGTTAAGACCTACCTTGCCCTCAGGCTTAAGCACCCAGTCCTTGCCCTCTTCGGCACCGTACTGTGAAGAAAGATCTCCGGTTTCGCTGTAGAAGAAATCTGCCAGACGGAGAGCCGCTTCAACATTTTCGCACTTGTCGGTAACACAGAAACCGCCGGATCTGAATCCCGAGCTGCGTACCGTCCAAGCTATCTGTGTTCCGTCCGGTCCTTTTATAGGAGCCATAGGCACATATTTTCTGTATAATTCATTGTTGTTGTCAGGATCAATGATGTCCGTATTAACACCGCTTGTAAAGAAAAGTACAGGCTCATCTTCCTGATTTACAAGTCTTTTAAGCTCTTCGCTTGTCTGTGTAAAGTTACCGTCATAGATAGCACCCATCTTATAAAGATCTCTCAGCCATCTCAAGCCGTTTCTGTATGCGTCGGTGTTTGCAACTTCTTCTACCTGCTTGGTTTCGCTGTTAAGAACAACATAATCCCTTACTAAAAGTGTTGAAGATGTCGAAGGAACAAAGGTAAATGCTCCCATAAGGAAATCCTGCATACGGGTATG
Source organism: Catonella sp. (assembly GCA_041855085.1). Taxonomy (GTDB): domain Bacteria; phylum Bacillota; class Clostridia; order Lachnospirales; family Lachnospiraceae; genus Catonella. The sequence continues at coordinate 3,503 of JBHADN010000105.1, read as the reverse complement.
CCATCCCTTTGCCGCACCTGCAACAGCCACTCCGTCAGGCTTAAGCTCCAAAAACTTCTTGCAGGCTTCCATGAACTCCTCTGTTGTTGTAGGCGCTTTAATTCCCATCTGGTCAAGGTAGCTCTGGTTTACCCACATTTTTCTGGCAAGTTCACAATGGTAGCAGTCATTTATTCCTGCCAAAGAGTAAATCTTTCCGTCCGCCTCTTTTGTCTTGTTGATATCATAATTTGCCGCAAGCTTCAGATAATTAGGAAGATTTTTCTCGTTGATGTAATCATCAAGAGGTATAACAATACCTTCCTTAACGCCATACTTAGCCAAGTTCGGAGCACCTCCGAGTATCACATCCGGATAGTCGCCCGACTGAAGAAGCATATTCAGCTTTTCTTCATACTCATCTCTTCCCGCAGTCACGAAAGTAAGCTCAATGCCGGTCTTTTCCTCCAAAAACTTTGTAAAGTCGTTAGTTTCAAAGTCCTGCACATTAGGCATACTCATAGTAAATACTGTAAGCTCAAGCTTTCCCTCTTTAACTATAGGGTACTGACCTGACTCACTAAGCACTACTCCGCCTGTTTCTCCGCTTGTGGAAGCTGTGGTTGCGGTAGAGGTCTTACTTGTACTTGTTCCCCCTGTCTTTTCCCCGCAGCCTGCCATAACTCCTGCCGCCATAGTAAGCGCCAGACTCATCGCAAGAAACTTTTTCACACCGTTCTTCATAACTTCCTCCTCTTTGATTATGTTTAAATCCACTAAAATTTTATCGCATTTTTTGGATAATTTCAATAATGACTTCCCATTTTTTATTGTTTTTTTATACATACCATCTTCAGCTGTTAATTAATTTAAAAAATATGTATAAAAAACCCATAAAATATATCAATTCCTATATACCTATTCGGTTGATATATTGCCCTCATTGGTATAAAATGGTTGTTGACAGGGCGTACGGTCTTAACGGCGGTCTGCCCCTCAATTCAGGCATATGAAAGGAAGAACCATGTCATTTGACGGAACAGTTGTCGCGGGCATAACCTTCGAGTTAAACTCTCTGCTTAAGGGCGGTTACATAGTAAAAATAGCCCAGCCCGAAAAAGATGCCCTTATTCTTACAGTAAAAAACAACAGGGAGCAGTATAAGCTTTTTCTCTCTGCCAATGCAAGCCTGCCGCTTGCTTATATAACCGAGGAAAGCCGCAAATCTCCTCTGACCGCACCCAACTTCTGTATGCTGCTCAGAAAGCATCTCGGAAGTGCAAGGATACTTGATATAGTACAGCCCGAGTTTGAAAGAATAATCAGGATAAAGACGGAGCATCTTGACGAGATGGGCGATTTGTCGGTAAAATATCTCGTAATAGAGCTTATGGGAAAGTACAGCAACATCATACTGTTGGATGATAACGAAAAAGTCATAGACAGTATAAAGCATGTTTCTATGCTCGTAAGCTCGGTAAGGGAGATACTTCCCGGAAGAGATTACTTTATTCCCGCCCAGGAGGGACGCATAAACCCTTTTAATGCAGATTTGAGTTATTTTAAGGAAATGGTTAAAAAGCCGCTTCCTATAGGCAAGGCGATATATACCTCGCTTACCGGCTTTTCTGCACAGCTTGCAAATGAACTCTGCTATCTCTGCGGTCTGGATGCGGATTTGTCCGCTTCCGCTCTGAACGAAAGAAATGTAACGGAATTATTTGACAAGTTTAAACTTTTTATAAATTATATACAAAACGGACAATTCAAACCTACCATATATTACAGCCAAGATACCGAGCCTAAGGCATTCTCCGCCTTTCAGCTAAGTATTTACGGCGATATGGAGAGCAAAGGCTTTGACAGCTTTTCCTCCCTGCTTGAAATATTTTACAGTTCAAAGGACAAGTCCGACCGCATAAGGCAGAAGTCCGCCGACCTCAGAAAGCTGATAGGCAATGCCGTGGCGAGAACCGCAAACAAGCTGGATATTTTTGAAAAGCAGCTTAAGGACACGGCAGGCAGGGATAAGTTCCGACTGTACGGAGAGCTGATAACCACCTACGGATATCAGGCGACAGATGGCGACAAGTCGCTTACCGCTATCGACTATTACAGCGGAAACGAGGTATCCATACCTCTAGACACCTCCATTCCCGTCATGGCTAATGCAAAAAAATATTTCGACAAATATTCGAGACTGAAAAGAACCTACGAAGCCGTGCTTATTCAGAAAAGTGAGGCACAGGACGAGCTTGCTCACCTTGACTCCGTAAAAATGTCCCTGGAGCTTGCCGAAAATGAAGATGACCTTGCTGAAATCAGGCAGGAGCTTGAAGCCTACGGCTATGCCAAAAAGACATCTGCGGGCAAAAAGGGAAAGGCTAAAGAGAAGAAGGGAACTCCTCTGCACTTTGTTTCAAGCGACGGATTTGATATCTATGTGGGCAAAAATAACTTTCAAAATGACTATCTTACCTTTAAGATGGCTGAAAGTTCTGACTGGTGGTTTCATGCAAAAAAACGCTCCGGCTCTCATGTAGTGCTTGTGACGGGCGGAAAGGAAGTACCCGACAGGACATTTGAAGAAGCCGGCAAGCTTGCACTTTATTACTCGTCCGCCAATACCTCAAGCTCTTTAACCGGCGACGGTTCAAAGCATGATGTGGACTATGTACAGAGAAAGGAAATTAAAAAGCCGAACGGCTCAAAGCCCGGCTTTGTGGTTTATTACACCAACTATTCCCTTACTACCGATTCCGACATTTCAAATATCAAGCAACTGTAAAGGAGAAATTATGATACTGGCTGATATGCATACACATTCCGAATTTTCCGGAGATTCCAAAACTCCTATGACGGCTCAGGCTGACAGAGCTTTGGAGCTCGGACTCAAATATTATTGTTTTACTGACCACGAAGATTTGTACTACCCCGAAATAATTGCAGAGGACGGCTCTGTGAAAAATATTTTTGAACTTGACCTGGATGCCTATTTTAAACGCCTTACAGGACTTAAATCGGAGTATAGTGGCAAACTTGAGGTGCTTTGCGGCATAGAGCTGGGACTTTGCGACAAAGCCCTATCTGAATACGAGAAGATTGTTTCCGAAAGACCGCTCGACTTTGTGCTGGGTTCAGTCCATCTTATAGACGGAATGGATCCCTATTCTCCCGAATACTGGCTCTACAACGACGAGAAAACGGCGGTAAACAGATACTTTGTTTCCATGCTCGAACTTATAAACAAGTTTACCGATTTTGACTCCCTCGGACACCTCGACTACATTTTCAGATATGTACTTGACGAGGCGGGCAACCCCTCCGACAAGATATATGCTTACAGAGAATATGCCGAGCTTATAGAGCCTATACTGAAAAGAGTCATAGAACTTGACAAGGCTTTGGAAGTGAATACCGGCGGTTACAGACAGGGCCCCGGAACTCCGAATCCTCAGCCTCAGGTGCTTAAAAAATATTTTGAGCTGGGAGGCAGAAAAATAACCATAGGCTCCGATGCACAT
>JBHADN010000104.1:0-4270 GCA_041855085.1 Catonella sp. | reverse complement strand
CCTATAATTACCACCAGAGAAGAATTTATCAGCGCCTTAGTTAAGGCAACCGTAAATCTTGAAGAGAACATACAGCTTAATGTAAGCAATAATGTAGTTAACTTTAACAGTCAGTCGGATAGCGGCAGCTTTTTTAATGAACTCTATCAGATACCGGAGTATATAGATATATTTTACCATATAGACAGCCCATATTATAACACCTTTGATTACAACGGTTATTTCAAATTTACCAAAACGAACAAATACAGTATTACAAAGGAAGAAACCGATTATCTGGACGCCTTTGTAAGCAATTGGGCAGCCTCATATATTACACCGGGTATGACTGACGAGGAAAAGGCAAGAGCCGTAAACGACTATATGGTACACGAATACCGCTACACTTACGGCGACAGAGGAGAGCTTACGGGAAACGAAAAGGGGCAGGAGAAACTCGGTAAATATTCGGTGTATACAAGTTTTGCTCTACTATACGGCAAGGGCGGTGTCTGCAACTCCAAGGCTATTATGTTCTACAGGCTTGCCAAGGCTGCCGGTCTGGAAGTACTTTATGTGACAGGAGATGTGCCGAGCGGACCTCATGCCTGGAATATGGTAAAGGTAGCCGGAAACTGGTATCATGTAGACAATACCTGGAACAGGGGGCAGTATGAGGGAGCCTCTGAATATGAATACTTCAATGACAGAGCCTACTATCTGAAAGGCGATGCCACGATGAGCATAGATCACAGTTGGGACAGGACTATGTATCCTGCCTGCCCTATGGACTATCCGGAATATGTGCCTATTGCCGGCATAAACCGTGAGCTTTACTTAAAAAATGCTGCATAGTATAAATTCAATAATCAAGACCGCAGGCTATCCTGCGGTCTTGATGGTTTCTTTGGAGCATGCCTTGCAGTAGTCCATTTTGGGAGCGGTTCTTTTTCTCCTTTTGAAATACCCCAGTGCAACTGCCGCCAGGCTGATTGTAATACACATATAGAAGCTTATACCTCTGCTGAAAAGTTCCGTATGCACCGCCATATCCCTACTCATAATCTTTGAAAAACCTTGCAGCATAAGATAGTCGGCTACTCCCTGCGCCCCCGGTACAGGCGCGGAATTTGAACCTACCGCCGCAAATCCCTGAGTAAACCATACATCCGCTATCTTGTGCACACTTCCTCCAAGACCGAGATAAACCAGCACCGTTATCGAAATCTGGGTAACTCTTTGTGCCAGATTAATCAAAAACACTTCAAACAGCATTCTACCCTTTCCCAATGCAATATCGGAGGCGGAGCCGTATTTTTCAATTGTTTCCTTAAGTTTTTCCCTTCTTTTTTCAGGTTTTTTTATAATTTTAAGCCTGGCAAGAACTGTAATAGTCCACTCGCCCAGTTTTTCCATCCACTTTGCTTCCTTTAAAAGCACAAAAAACACAAAAGTAAGCGTGCTCATTATTATAAAACCTATTACTATAAACCATCTGCCCACTGTATTATAGCTCATAAATATATCCGGCCTTACTATGAAGCAGACTATAGCTACAAAATCCAATGCAAAACCGTACATAAGCAAATTGAGTATGAGGACTATAGTATTTATGGAAAACGGTATCCCGTCTTTATTCATAAAATAAAAACTTGCAGGCTGTCCGCCTGTAGCTGAGGGAGTGATTGCAGAAAAATAAATGTCCGCCGCAGAATACAGAAAGCCCTGCCTCCTGCTTACCCTGTATCCTATATGTATCAGTATATGCCTTAATGCCGCTCCCTCCAGATATATGTAAAGAAACATAGCAAATACGGCAAGCAGAATGAATATTTTGTTTCCATTCCTTACCAATTCTTTGGCATCTTCAAACGAAAATCCCTTTGTGTGACCTATTATAGCAGTTATCGTGAGTACCGCAATTAGTATCGTAATTACCGTCCAAGTTATATTTTTTATTATATCCTTCCTGCTGTTTTCTCCCATTAAAAGTACCTGTACCCCTATCGTTGTTTTATCCCGCAGTTTTGTTATTTTTATATCAATTGCAAATTTATGTTTTTTTTGTTACTATAATAACGCTATTACTTCGCATTTTACCAAATATTGCCGGCAACATATCTCATACCGACTATAATTATAACATGCAAGTTCAGCAGAATTTATTTATTTATCCTAACGATTTTCTTAAAATTGCTACAGAGAGGAATACCGATATGCAGGCGCTTTTTGACTTAATCATTAAAATTTGTGAGAAGATACAGGTGGTTTCGGATTTATTCTGGGATTTTCCTACCAATTTTTCTTGGTACAGCTCTATCCCCGTCCTTGGAAACTTCTCTCTCGCCATCATCCTCCTTATAGGCTCAGGCATTTATTTTACACTCAGACTGTCATTTGTGCAAGTAAAATACTTCGGCTACGGTCTGTCGGTTCTTAAAAGGAAGAAAAAAACCGCTGTGGGAATTTCGGCTCTTACCTCATTCTTTCTTTCAACCGCAATGAGAGTAGGTCCGGGAAATATACTGGGAGTAACGGGAGCAATCTCCACCGGAGGACCGGGGGCACTTTTTTGGATGTGGGTTTCCGCCTTTTTCGGTATGGCAACGGCATTCACGGAGGCTACCCTTGCCCAGATATTCAAGGAAAAGAACGGCAACGAGTATGTAGGAGGTATGTCATTTTACGGAAGAAAGTTGCTTAAAAACTCTTCTGCAGTCGGAATTTTTCTCTCGGTACTCTACATAATATATGCCCTGCTCTGCTTCCCTGCACAGGGTTTTAACTCCATATCCGCCATAGGACAGATAGGAGAGATAATAAGCGGTCAGACCATAGCTACCGACTCTACGCTTTACTGGGTTGCATTTTCTCTTCTTATAGTTGTAGTAGCTGCGGTTTCCTTTGGAGGAATCAAGAAAGTTACGAAACTGACGGATATTCTCGTGCCTATAATGTCTGTAGTGTACACGCTTACCGTACTTGTTTTAATAGTTATAAATATTTCCCGAGTACCTTGGTTTTTCTCTGCCGTATTCAGCCAGGCATTCAAGCCTGAGGCAGTATTCGGAGGCGCGTTCGGAATAGCCCTTGCACAGGGAGTAAAACGCGGACTTATGTCCAACGAGGCGGGACAGGGTACTGTAACTATGGCGGCAGCGGCGGCAGATGTGGAACATCCCGTAGAGCAGGGGGTAGTACAGTCTATAGGCGTATTTCTCGATACTATGGTTATCTGTACTCTGACCGGATTTGTAGTAGTTATGGGCAGAGTATGGCAGACAGACGGCGCTTCTGCCTGGTTTGAGCTTGGCAAGCTGCCTAAATACCTTGCGTCTGTTACCGAACTTACTCCGGGAAACACTTTCAATTCTGCGGTTGCCCTGTTGGTGTCGCTTTGTTTCGGATTGTTCGCTTTTACCACACTTTTAGGTTTTATCTCTTTTGCGGAAATATGTGCGACAAGAATTTCCACCGGAAAGACTTTTATAATTATTATCAGGTCACTCTGCCTTGCCGTAATATCCTTCGGAGTACTTACAAGCATCGCGGGACTTGACCTCGGCGCGCTTTGGAATCTTTCCGATTTTGCCAACATCCTGATAGCATACTGCAACATTCCGCTCTTATACATAGGTTTTAAACATGTTAAAAGGGCGCTTGACCATTTTGAGAAAAAAGACGGCAGCAAATATAATTCCGCCGTTTCGGGGCTTGAGCTTCCGGTTTGGGATGAGCGTAGAGATTAGAAAGTTTTCCCTACATATTCTTCTTCGGATGTCTGTCGACCACTTCCTGATTGTCCTTAAGCGCCCTGCTGCCCTTCTCCGTGAGCTTGCAGCCGCGCACGCTGAAATATGTGCCCAGTTCCTCCTCTGTAAGATTGGCTTTTAAGAGCTCGTCCAGTTCCCTGCTCTTAACCTTTGAAAGTCCTGCCACTCCCAGCCCCTTCAGTATTTCCTTTTTCCTCTCGGCATTTATATGGTCTAAGGAAGCAAATGCCGTTTCTATCTCTATATATCCCTCATTTATGAGCTTTTCAAGGTGTGCCTCGGCATCTATTCCGTATGTAAACTTAAAGTATTTAGGAAAGACCGTTTCCGTTGTAAATGTGTCAAATGCCACTCTCCAAAGAAGTATAATATCCCCTGCAACCAAGCCGTCTTTCAACATCTCTCTGTTTTTTGCAGGAATTTTTATCTTTTCTGTAAAATCCGACTTTTCTTCAGACCTTGCCGCTCCCTTTTCAGCCTTCTTTTCCTTTTCCTGATTTTCCCTGCTCCAAAGGGCT
>JBHADN010000103.1:0-6807 GCA_041855085.1 Catonella sp. | reverse complement strand
TATCTAACCTGATATTTATTCTTCATTTCTTTGATTATATCTTTTCTTGATTTTTCAACCTTTCTACCATCATCCTTATACTTCTTAATAGCACCCTTTACAGATTCTTTCTCTGCTTTTCCTCTTTCCATAATGCCATTGTTAAGTTTATCATTTTCTGATGTAGTAGCTATCTCCTTACTCTGCTCCTTAGCCTTTAAAATCCTTGATGAAAGTATGTTTACATTCCTATATTCCTTTCCTTTACCATCAACAGAAATCCTAACATGACCGAATAGTTTTACAAAATCTCCCTGCCTAAAGGTTTTAGGTATATCACCCTTTTCTCCATAAGCAGAGCAGTTGTGATATACTTTATTTCCTTGACTGTCATTTGATACAACAGAGAAATTTACAACCTTGAATGGCTCTCCTTTTTTATTTTCTCTTTCAACCACATCAACCTTGCCTGCAATATTTCCAACTATGTCCACTAATTCATCTTTTTCTTTCCTAACATAAGAAATATCTTTTATCTGTCCCTGCTCCCTTAGCTCTTCAATCATTACATCAAATTCTTCATTAAGCAGATTGGCTGAATCATTAAAGTGAACCCATTTGTCAAGACACTTTTTCAAAAAAATTAAGTTGGATTTCGGAAGGGATAACCCCATCCTTTATCTCCCTTGTTTACCCACTAAGTGTGGATATATGAACTGTCAAGGGGGTGCTGCAGAGCAGCTTCCGAAGAAACCCTTTACAGCTCATATATCCGCGCTTACCCTTTCGGGAAGGGAGAGACAGGATTATTACCTGTCCCGGTAGACTTCCTCCGGCGTGCGGTATTTTAACCGTGAGTGCGGACGCTCATGATTATAAAAGTTCATGTAATTATTGATACCGATACATGCTTCTCTTGGTGTTTCATATACATTTGGATATACATCCTCATATTTTATGGTTCGCCAGAGCCTTTCCACAAAGATATTGTCGTAGGCACGACCACGGTGATCCATACTGATTCTGGATCCGGCATCCAGAAAAATCTGTGTGAATTTTGGGCTCGTAAAATGACTTCCCTGATCAGAATTCATGATCTCAGGTTTGGATACCTTTAATGCTTTGTGGCTGGTATACAGAACAAATCCTATTTCCATGGTGTCACTCAACTGCCAATGCAGCACAAACCGGGAGTACCAATCGATGATTGCCACCAAATAGAGCCAATCTGTTTTGACTGGTATATAGGTAATGTCGATGGACCAAACCTGATCCGGATGGTCGATTTTAAGCCCTTTCAGTAGATAAGGATAAATTTTATTGGCCGGCTCCGGCTTGCTTGTATTTTGTCGTGGATATATGGCCTGTATGCCCATTTCCTGCATATGCCGAAGGACTGCCTTGTGATTAATCAAATAATGCTCTTTTTCATTAAGATACCAGCAAATGCGACGGTATCCATACATCGGGTAGCGAGTATAGATTTTGTCAATCATCTGCTTTATGTACAAATCCTCTATGGAATGTGGAGCCTGCTGATAATAGAGACCGCTTCTATTAAGTTCCAAAAGGCTGGCCTGTACAGAAATGGGAAGAGTTGATCCATTCATATCCACAAGCAGGTGGCGTTTCGGTACGCTAAGTTCAGAAAATCAAACCCCCGCTACCTGTATTTAGCAGATAGCAGGGGGGGTATCTTATATAATTATTTCTATTTTGCTCTGTTCTTTATAGCTGCCTGCGCTGCTGCAAGTCTTGCTACAGGTACTCTGAATGGAGAGCAGGATACATAGTCAAGTCCGAGCTTGTGGCAGAACTCAACTGATGAAGGATCTCCGCCATGCTCGCCGCAGATACCTACATGAAGCTTATCGTTAACAGGCTTTCCGAGCTTTATACTCATCTCCATAAGCTTACCTACACCTGTCTGGTCAAGCTTTGCAAACGGATCATTCTCGAAAATCTTTGTATCATAGTAAGCATCAAGGAACTTGCCGGCATCATCACGAGAGAAACCGAAAGTCATCTGTGTAAGGTCGTTGGTACCGAAGCAGAAGAAGTCAGCTTCCTTTGCAATCTCATCCGCTGTGAGGCAAGCACGAGGAATTTCAATCATTGTTCCCACTTCATAGTGAAGCTCTACGCCTGCTGCCGCAATTTCAGCATCTGCGGTTTCTACAACCACCTTCTTAACAAACTTAAGCTCCTTAACCTCACTTGTAAGAGGAATCATAATCTCAGGAACTACCTTCCAGTCGCTGTGCTTCTTCTGAACATTGATAGCTGCACGAATAACTGCCTTTGTCTGCATTCTTGCAATTTCAGGATAGGTAACCGCAAGACGAAGTCCTCTGTGTCCCATCATAGGGTTGAACTCGTGAAGTCCGGTTATAATATCTCTTATAGCCTGTACGCTCTTTCCCTGTGCATCTGCAAGCTTCTTTATATCTTCATCCGTTGTAGGAACGAACTCATGAAGAGGAGGATCAAGAAAACGGATAGTAACCGGTGCTCCCTCAAGCGCCTCATAAAGCTGTTCAAAGTCATTCTGCTGATATGGAAGAATCTTCTCAAGCGCAGCCTCTCTTCCCTCTGCCGTGTCTGAACAAATCATCTCTCTGAATGCCGCAATTCTGTCAGCCTCAAAGAACATATGCTCCGTACGGCAAAGACCGATACCCTCAGCTCCAAGCTCACGAGCCTTCTTAGCATCCTCAGGAGTATCTGCATTGGTTCTTACCTTAAGCACTCTGTACTTATCAGCCCACTGCATGATTCTTCCGAACTCGCCTGCTATAGTAGCCTCAACTGTAGGAATAAGTCCTTCATAAATATTACCTGTAGTTCCGTCTATAGAAATCTCGGCGCCTTCGCCAAAAGTCTTTCCGCCAAGTGTGAACTTCTTGTTAGCCTCGTCCATAACGATGTCGCCGCAACCCGATACACAGCACTTACCCATACCGCGCGCAACAACCGCCGCGTGAGATGTCATACCTCCGCGAACTGTAAGAATACCCTGTGCGGACTTCATACCTGCTATATCCTCAGGAGATGTTTCAAGACGAACAAGCACTACCTTTTCGCCGCGCTCAGCCCAAGCTACTGCATCATCAGCCGTAAATACAACCTTACCGTAAGCAGCACCCGGAGAAGCACCAAGCCCCTTGCCGAGCGGTGTGGCAGCCTTGATTGCCTTAGCGTCAAACTGAGGATGAAGAAGAGTATCAAGGTTACGAGGATCTATCATTGCAACAGCCTCTTCCTCGGTTCTCATTCCTTCATCAACAAGATCGCAAGCTATCTTAAGTGCAGCCTGTGCGGTTCTCTTACCGTTTCTTGTCTGAAGCATGTAAAGCTTATTATGCTCTACTGTAAACTCCATATCCTGCATATCTCTGTAATGCTTCTCAAGTCTTGCGCAAACTTCATTGAACTCCTTGAAAGCCTCAGGGAACTTTGCTTCCATCTCCTTAATAGGCATAGGAGTACGAACACCTGCAACCACATCCTCGCCCTGCGCATTTGTAAGGAATTCTCCGAAAAGTCCCTTATTTCCTGTAGCAGGATCTCTTGTAAATGCAACGCCCGTACCGCAATCATCTCCCATGTTACCGAATGCCATAGACTGAACATTTACTGCAGTTCCCCATGAATAAGGGATATCGTTGTCACGACGGTAGATGTTTGCACGAGGATTGTCCCAAGAACGGAAAACCGCCTGAATAGCGCCATATAACTGCTCTTTTGCATCAGCAGGGAAGTCCTTGCCTATTTTGCTCTTATACTCGTCCTTAAACTGGAATGCAAGCTTCTTAAGGTCATCTGCCGTAAGGTCTACATCCAGCTCAATTCCTTTTTCTTCTTTCATCTTGTCGATAAGCTCTTCAAAATACTTCTTACCGACCTCCATAACTACATCTGAATAAATCTTCTATAGCAATCCCAAGCCCAACGAGGATTTCCCGACTTTTCCGCCATTACATTTACTACTTCATCATTAAGTCCGAGGTTGAGAATGGTATCCATCATGCCCGGCATAGATGCTCTTGCTCCGGAACGAACGGAAACAAGAAGAGGATTTTCCAAATCTCCGAACTTCTTTCCTGTTATTCCCTCAAGCTTTACAATATGCTCATCAATCTGGGATAAAATTTCATCATTTATCTTTCTTCCATCTTCATAATACTGTGTACAAGCCTCAGTTGTCACAGTAAAGCCCTGTGGCACAGGCAGTCCGATATTTGTCATCTCCGCAAGGTTTGCTCCCTTGCCTCCGAGAAGCTCACGCATCTCAGCTTTTCCTTCAGTGAATAAATATACCCACTTTCTTGCCATTTCATTTTCCTCCTGTTATTGCTCTGAGCACCGCCTTACACACAAATAAGCGCACCTTTAAATGCACTTGTATACAGACTTCTTCCCAGAAATATTATTTCACTGCCTATAACAGGCAGCCCTTCCCCGACTATATGATTTCACACTAGCCGCTATTGTTTATCTTAACATATTTTAGGCTTTGTGTCATCATTTTTTCACATAAAAGCCTGCCGTATTTATCTGTTTATACCGCCAATCCTTTGGTAGTTTTTACCATAATTTCCCGCTTATGTATAAATTTTTCTACTTGTATAAAAGAAAATTCATCCTCATTCTTCGTCCGGTCTGTCCGTGTCTTAGCAAAACCCGTTCTCTGTCGGATACTTTTATCCTATAGTCGTAAAAATGACCATGCCGCATTTTCTGCAAGTCGCATGGTCATTAACTTCAATCTTACTATTTCTTTACTATGAGCGATCTTCCCGTCATCTCCTCCGGCTGCGGTACTCCCATAAGTTCCAGTACGGTAGGAATTATGTCGCAAAGCTTTCCGTCCTCCGCCAAATCAAAGCTCGGATCCGCATTCACAAGTATGAAAGGTACCGGGTTGGTTGTGTGTGCAGTATACGGCTCTCCCGTTTCATAGTCAATCATCTGCTCCACATTTCCATGGTCGGCGCAGATGAACATGGCTCCGTCTACTTCCTTTACCGCCTCAACCGCCTTTCCCAGACACTCGTCAATTGCCTCTATCGCCTTTACCGCCGCTTCCATAACTCCCGTATGCCCTACCATGTCGGGATTTGCGAAGTTGCATATTATTACATCATACTTGCCGCTTCTTATAGCATTGCAGAGTCCTTCATCCACCTTAGGCGCGCTCATCTCAGGCTGTAAATCGTAAGTAGCTACCTTCGGCGAATTTACGAGAAGCCTGTCCTCGCCCGGATAAGGCTCTTCAACTCCTCCGTTAAAGAAGAAGGTTACATGAGCATATTTCTCTGTTTCCGCAGTACGAAGCTGTGTTTTTCCAAGCTTTGAAACATACTCGCTGAAAGTATTCTTAATCTCTACCTTTTCGAAAGCAACTGTCTTGTTAGGCATGTTTACATCGTAGTCCGTAAAGCATACGAACTTTGTTTTGATTCTTCCACCATCCCTTGCAAATCCGTCAAAATCGTCGCTGCAAAATGTCTTTGCAATCTCTCTTGCCCTGTCAGGTCTGAAGTTAAAGAAAATGATGGAATCATCATTTTTTATAACCGCCACAGGCTTTCCATCTCTCTCAATAACAGTCGGAATTACGAATTCATCAGTTGCATCCGCACCGTAGGAGTTCTCTACCGCCGCCACGGCATCAGAAGCCTTTGTGCCTTCTCCGTTTACCATAGCCTTATAAGCCTTTTCAACTCTGTCCCAACGGTTATCCCTGTCCATAGCATAGTAGCGCCCCATAACCGTCGCCACTTTGCCGACTCCTATCTCGTTCATCTTGGCTACAGCTTCCGCCACGAAATCTCTTCCGCTCTTAGGAGGAGTATCCCTTCCGTCCAGAAAAGCATGGAGATACACTCTTTCAAGCCCCGCTCTCTTTGCCAGCTCCAAAAGCCCGTACAAATGCGTATTGTGGCTGTGTACGCCGCCATCCGACAGAAGTCCCATCAAATGCAAATCACTGTTCTTTTCTTTACAATTTTCTATAGCCGAAAGCAACGCCTCATTCTTAAAAAAGTCGCCGTCATCTATCTCTTTTGAAATTCTGGTAAGCTCCTGATATATAATTCTTCCCGCTCCCATATTCATGTGGCCTACTTCCGAATTTCCCATCTGACCTTCGGGAAGTCCTACTGCCATTCCGCTCGCATAGCCCTTCTTAAATGGATAAGTTTTTATAAGAGAGTCATATACAGGGGTATTTGCCTGCGCAATAGCGTTATATTCCTCTCTTTCATTTATGCCGAAACCGTCTAAAATTACAAGAACTACTGGTCTTTTAGCCATTATAATGCTCCTTTCAAGCTTAACTTCGGTTAGCTGATCGTCAATTATTATACTATAATTTTTTAAAAAACTCAATAAAATAAAGAGCACCCCGAATTTGTTCGAAATGCTCTCTTTATGTGGCAATGTCACACTAGCCTTTTATCGCTCCGCCGGTAACACCTGCTATTATCTTGTTTGAAAGGAATATATAGAGTATGAAAGTAGGGAGGAATACTATCATAACCGCCGCAAACATGCCTGCGTAATCTCCGGTATATCTCATAGAGTTAATCATTGAGTAAAGCCCTACCGCAACAGAGCGCACCTTATCCGAATTTGCAAATATAAGCGAAAGGAAGTACTCGTTCCAAATATTTATAAAATTGAATATTGTCACGGTAATAATACCCGGCTGCGCTATAGGAAGCATTATCTGCCAAAAGGTATTTATCGGACTGCTGCCGTCTATAGCTGCCGCCTCTTCAAAGGTTTTTGAAATATTTCCGAAAAATGTCAGCAAAAATATAG
>JBHADN010000102.1:0-6899 GCA_041855085.1 Catonella sp. | reverse complement strand
TTAAACTCTGGTCGCCCGTTGCGAAAGAGGTAAGACTAAGACTGTTCAGAGATGGAAAGGACAGCCCCGCATTTGAAATCGCAGAAATGAAAAAGGGAGAACGGGGAGTCTGGGAATGCTTAATTGATAGAAATTTAACAGGGATATATTATGATTTTCAGCTTTCCATAGAGGGAGCTGAGGTTGTTTCGGCGGATCCTTATGCAAGGGCTTGCGGGGTTAACGGCAAAAGGAGTATGGTGCTCGACTTTTCGTCTGTAAATCCTTCAGGATGGGAGGCGGATGTTCCTCCGAGAACAGAGGCGGAGGATATTATTTATGAGATTCATGTAAAAGAGTTTTCACATGATGAAAGCGGCGGTTTTCCTGAGGAAGTGAGGGGAAAATACAAGGCATTTACCGTAGAGGGAACAACACTTTACAATGAGGGGAGCATACCTACGGGTACGGAGCACATAAAGCTGCTGGGAGTAAATCACATACAGCTTATGCCTGTGTATGACTACGCCTCGGTAGATGAGGAGGGGGAAGAGGAGCAGTTTAACTGGGGCTATGATCCGCTTAATTACAATGTGCCGGAGGGTTCATATTCCACGGATGCCCTGAACGGAGAGGTGCGTATAAGGGAGTTCAAGGAGATGATACTTGCTTTGCACAAAAAGGGCTTTAGGGTAATAATGGATGTGGTGTACAACCATACCTACAATCTCGATACACCCCTACAGAAAACCGTTCCGTATTATCATTACAGATTGGACAGAAAGGGCGGGCTTTCAAACGGCTCGGGCTGCGGAAACGACATAGCCTGCGAGATGCCTATGACTGAGAAATATATACTGGACTCGGTGCTTTACTGGGCGAGGGAATACCATATAGACGGCTTCAGATTTGACCTTATGGGGCTGCTCACGGTAAGGCTTATGAACAGGATAAGAACTGCGTTGGATAAGGAATATGGAAAGGGAGAAAAGCTCATATATGGAGAGCCTTGGGCGGCAGGGAAGACATTTACGGCAAAGAGGGCGCTTAGGGCGGACAAGAAAAATATTGCAAGGCTCAATAAAAACATAGGATTTTTCTCGGATGATATAAGAGATAGTATAAAGGGTACGGTATTTTGCGAGAAAGAGGGCGGGTTTGTAAACGGGGGCACGGGATTTACCGACAGGATTGAAGCTTACATGAAAGCGGAGGGGATTTATCCCGGTCGAATAATAAGCTATGTTTCCTGTCATGATAACCATACTTTGTGGGATAAACTTACGGCTACCACCGCCTCAAGGAGTAAAAGGCTCAGACAGTATAAGCTTGCGGCGGCAATATATATGTGCTGTCTTGGACGGATATTCATATATTCAGGCGAGGAGTTTTTGAGGACAAAGGGAGGACGGGACAATACATATAAAGAGTCCGTAGAGATAAATAAGCTGGACTACAGCCTTATAGCAGAAAACGGAGAGATGGTGGAGTATTACAGGAGGCTGATTTCCGTAAGGAAGCGGATTTCAGGTATTTGCAGCAAGAGTTTGAAAGCGGCGGAAAATATAGAAACTATCTGCAAGAAAGAGGGTTTTCTGGCTGTAAGAATAAAAGAAGAGGCGGTAGTTATTTTTAATGCAAGCGAAAATGAGGAAGAAATAGAGCTCGCGGAGGGCAGTTACGAGGCGATTTTGGACAGCAAAGAGGCGAAAGGAGAGCCGAAGAGGAAAAAAATTGTAGGAGGAGAGGTTAAAATTAAACCGATAAGCGCGATGATTTTACTTGTATTATAATCCTCGCAAATTTACTATACAGGTAAAAGCCTCAGGCAGTATACGGACGAACGGAAAATCGTTTCATGAATAAATTTTAATATATTGACTTTTTAATAAATAAGCCTTAATCTAAGTATTAAGAGGGGATGAGAACATTGATAACTTAAAATAGGTTAAGGAGGAACTATGAACAGGACATGGTGGAAAGAAAGCGTGGTTTACCAGATATACCCGCGCAGTTTTGCCGACAGTAACGGTGACGGAATAGGAGATTTAAAGGGCATAACAGGTAAGCTTGAATACCTTAAAGAACTGGGTATAGATGTAATCTGGCTTTCGCCTGTATATAAATCGCCCAATGATGACTGCGGCTATGACATAAGCGATTACGAGGATATAATGGATGAGTTCGGAACTATGGCGGACTTTGACGAAATGCTTGACAAGGCGCACAGTCTGGGCATAAAGATAGTTATGGACCTTGTGGTAAACCACACCTCGGATGAGCATAAGTGGTTTGTGGAGAGCCGCAGTTCAAAGGACAATCCTAAGAGAGATTATTATATATGGAAAGAGGGCAAGGATGGAAAAGAGCCGAACAACTGGGGTTCTCACTTCTCAGGTTCGGCATGGCAGTTCGATGAAACTACCGGAATGTATTACCTGCATCTTTTCTCAAAGAAACAGCCTGACCTTAACTGGGAGAACGAGAAGGTAAGGGATGAGGTCTTTTCTATGATGGACAGATGGTGCCAAAAGGGAATAGACGGCTTCAGAATGGATGTTATAAGTCTTATTTCCAAAGACCAGAGTTTTCCTGACGGAGAGCTTAACGGCGGCTTGTATGGCGACCTTAAGGCAACAACCCATGGACCTAGGGTACATGAATTTTTGCAGGAAATGAACAAAAGAGTACTCTCCAAATACGATATTATGACTGTAGGAGAGTGCGCGGGAGTTACGGTAGAAGAGGCGAAGAGATACGCAAACAACGACGGAAGCGAGCTTAACATGGTGTTCCAGTTTGAGCATGTGGGGCTTGATGACGAAGAAAGGATGAAGTGGTCTACAAGGAGGTTGCCTCTCGTCGCTTTAAAAGAAAATCTTTCAAAGTGGCAGACAGGGCTTAGCGGTACGGCTTGGAACAGTCTTTATTTCTGTAACCATGACCAGCCTAGAATAGTGTCGAGGCTTGGAAGTGAAAAGCCGGAGCTTAGGGAAACTTCTGCAAAATGTATAGCAACCTGTTTGCATTTTATGCAGGGAACACCTTATGTGTACCAGGGCGAAGAGCTCGGAATGACCAACACCGTCTTCAAGTCGGTGGAAGATTTCAGAGATTTGGAGTCCATAAATGCATTTAAAGAACTTACGGAAAAGGGAGTTATTTCCTATGAGGAGCTGTTCCCTAGAATTGCTCACAAGAGCAGGGACAACGCAAGAACTCCTATGCAGTGGGATGACAGTGAAAACGCGGGCTTTACAACCGGAAAGCCATGGATAGATGTAAATCCGAACTACAAGGAGATAAATGCCAAAGAGCAGGTCGGCAGGGCTGACTCGGTATATAATTACTACAAAAAGCTCATAAGTCTTAGAAAGCAGCACGAAATAGTTGTATATGGGGACTACAGACTTCTGCTTCCTGAAGATGAAGAAATATACGCTTATGAAAGAAGTCTTGAAGGAAAGAAATTGCTTGTGGTTTGTAATTTTTCGGAAAAAACGAAAAAATTTGATTTTAGTGAAGTATCAAAAGGCGAAATTATTATAAAAAACTATAGTGATTTTTCTTTTGAAAATAATGAACTGAAGCCTTTCGAAGCACTTGCAATACTGTATTAATTTAATTGGGGTTGATTATTATGGAAATTTCTGCTAGTATATCTAGTGGATTTTATCAAAAACTGAAAAGGAGATAAAAAATGAAAAGTAAACATCTTAAGGCGCTGATTGCATTCGGCTTGTCACTCACAATGCTGACAGCTTGCGGAAGCAGCTCTACTACAAGCAGCAGCTCGGCAAAGAGCAGTACTGCGACAACAAGTACAGCTACAACCAGTACCGCAGCAAGCAGCACAACAACCTCTACAACACAGGGAACCGGAGAGGCTATCCGTCTTGTAAACGGTAAGATTGAGATTGACAATCAGCTTAAGGCTATTGCAAAGGCTTATCAGGAAAAGACAGGTCAGGAAGTTATTATTGAGTCCATGGGCGGCGGCGTAGACATTCAGGGACAGATAAAGAGTTATTTTGCGGCAGGCAATATGCCTGATATGTTCGTTATCGGCGGAGACGGAGATTTTGCAAACTGGGAAGGAAAGGTTGCAGACCTTAGCGATACAGCATTTGCAAAGGATACCGACTTCGGATATAAGGATGCTGAAGGTAAGGTGGTAGGCTTCCCTTATGCGGTTGAAGGCTATGGAATCACATACAATGCGGATGTGCTTGAGAAGGCGGGAATCGATCCTGCAACACTTGTAAACTATGATGCATTTAAGGCTGCGTTTGAGAAGATTGACGGCATGAAGGACGAGCTCGGTCTTTCAGCAGTTGCTTCCGTTGCTGCGGAGTCGGGACAGATGTACTGGTCAACAGGTAACCATATCCTCGGTTACTACTATACAGGCGGACTTGAGAGAGGGGACAACTCTATCTTCGATAAGGCGCTTGCAGGCGAATTTGACAGCGCAAGAATGACAGAGTTTGCAGAGTTCACAGAGCTTCTTTTCAAATATGCGGATCCTACAGTACTTATTTCAGGTACTTATGATGACCAGCTTGCACTCTTTGCACAGGGCAAGACAGCTTTCATCACACAGGGTAACTGGATTGATCCTTCACTCCCTGAGTACAATGTAACATTTAAGGTTGGTCTTCTCCCTCTTGCATTTACAAAGGCTGAGATGACAAACATCCTTGCAGACTGCCCATCATGGTGGGTTGTTTATAAGGACGGCAAGAATGTAGACGCCTGCAAGGCTTTCCTTGACTATCTTGCAACTTCAGAAGAAGGACAGACAGCGCTTGTTAAGGATGCAGGTATGATTTCTCCATACAAGAGCAGTACAGTAGTTCCTGATGCTCCTCTTGCAACATCACTTAAGACTTATGTAGATGCAGGAAAGACATCTTCATGGGCTTGGTCAAACATGCCTGAAGGTATAGCTCAGAACGCATTCGGTCTTGTATTCGAGTTATTTGCAAAGGGCGAAATCGACAAGACTCAGTTTGTTGAGATGATGCAGACCACACTTGCAGATTACATTGCAAACAATAAATAAAATAAACTTTAATATGGGCGTGCGGTTTTCCGAACGCCCATGTTTTAAAAATTTTAAAACAGAAAGGGGTGGGAGTAGATGGACAATAAGAGCAAAAAGCTGGTATTCGGCTGTGTGGCGCTTGCAGGTCTTGTGCTTATGGTTGCTATGATTATTATGTCCATTAGTGGATTTGAGGGAAACATCAGGGGCTATTTAATAGTTTTAGGATTGTTAATGTTCCTTCTGGGAATCTTTAAGTATCCGACCAAGCACCATACTAAAGTAGTAAATATTGTCTTTGTATTTCCAATGATATTCACATTTGCAGTAACAGTATTTATACCTTTCATTTTGGGAATTTTTTATTCGTTCACGGACTGGAACGGAATAGAGGTAAACAATTTTGTAGGTATTGCAAACTACATAACAATGTTTAAGCAGATGGACTTTGTATATTCATTTGTGGTAACGCTTATTTTTACCATATTCAATATGGTTTTTGTAAATGTGGTTGCATTTTCCCTCGCACTTCTTTGTACATCGAAAATAAAGGGAAGAGATTTTTTCAGAGCATCATACTTTCTCCCTAACCTGATAGGCGGACTTGTACTCGGATATGTATGGCAGTTTATATTTAACAGGGTTGCCATATCTTTTGTAGAGGGTTCAAAGTCTATGCTCACGGATCCTAACCTCGCCATACTCGCCATACTCATAGTAAGCACCTGGCAGTATGCGGGATATATAATGATGATTTATGTTACAGGTCTGCAGACAGTTCCTAAGGATGTTATAGAGGCATCCGATGTGGACGGAGCAAGCAATCTGGAAACGCTTTTTAAGATAAGAATTCCTATGATTGCCAATACATTTACAGTATGTACCTTCCTTACGCTGGTAAGCTCATTTAAGCAGTTTGACTTAAACCTTTCCATTACAAACGGAGCGCCTAGCCGAATAATGGGAGGAAAGGCTATTCAGGCGACAGAGTTTCTCGCACTCAACATTTTCAATACGGCTATAAGAAAAAACAACTACGCCCTCGGCCAGACAAAGGCGGTTGTGTTCTTTGTAATACTTGCAATAGTTTCACTTACTCAGGTTATGATAAATAAGAAGAAGGAGGTAGAGTTATAATGACAGCGCAGAAAAACAGAAATATTATAGCTACAATAATTGCTGCGATTATTGCGGTGCTTGTCCTCTTCCCGTTCTTCCTTGTTATAATAAATTCTGCAAAGACAAGTGCAGAGATAGTTATCAGTCCTATAAGCCTTCCGGAGAACTGGGGACAGTTTTTCATAAATATGAAAAATGTAATGAACAACGAAAACTTCAATTATTGGAACTCGTTTGCCAGCTCCCTCATTATTACAATAGTATCGCTTGCCCTGCTTACAGTATTTTCCTGTATGGCGGCATGGGTACTCAGCAGAAATGAGAAAAAGAAGTGGTCGGCGATGATATTCCTTATGTTTGTGGCAGCGATGGTAATACCTTTCCAGGTAGTTATGCTTCCTTTGCTTACGATATTTAGAAATGTGGGAACATATACGGGTATACAGATGCTTTCGTCATACACCGGAATTGTCTTTGCATATCTGGGATTTGGAGGCTCGCTGTCTATATTCGTGTTCCATGGCTTTGTTAAAGGAATACCTAGAGGACTTGAGGAGGCTGCGAGGATAGACGGATGTACACACGAGCAGATTTTCTTTAAGATTATCTTCCCTCTTATGAAGCCGGTACAGATGACGGTTCTTATTCTTAACGGCTTGTGGATATGGAACGACTATCTGCTTCCTTCGCTTATGCTCGGATTAAACGGCAAGATTAAGACCTTGCCTGTTGCGGTAAGCAGTTTCGTAGGTTC
>JBHADN010000101.1:0-7110 GCA_041855085.1 Catonella sp. | reverse complement strand
GGTATACTTCTTCTTTGCCTTTGTCATTAGCACCTCCACAATGATATTTTGACCTGCAATTGTATTCGTGTATGCAATTATTCTATCACTAAAATGTGGGATTAGCAAGAGAGAAATTCATAACCCGCCCCAAAGTCTACACCCCGCCGACTACCGCACTTGTATCTATCCCTTTGTTCTTAAAAAGCCGTCTGTAGCTTTTTAGGGATTTTTCGGGCACTTTTACGGAAATCCTGCCGTTAACTCCGCTCAATGCGTTTTTGCCTACCTTTTTAAGCGCTTCCGTCTTTATCACAAGGTTTCTGAGCCTTGACGAGTTTTTGAACGCATCTGTGCCTATGTAGGTAATATCTGCAACGACAGTAATTTTTCTAAGCCTTTTCATATAACTGAAGCAGTCCTCGGCTATTCCCGTTACTGTCATAGTTACGGCTTCTCCGCTTACTGTTTTGGGTATATATACGGTTGTAGCTTTCTCGTTGACTACTCCTGAAACCTCCACATATACATTTTCGCCCTCAATGCCCGTTACCGTATAATACAGCCCGCCGACCGATATTTCATCAAAGATTTCCGGGGCGGGCTTTATATCCTGCTCTCCTGAGTCGGCTTCTATGGCGCTTTTGCTTATTACACCGCTTTCAGATGCTACATCCGTAGCTGTCCGCAGGTCTGTTTCCGCTCCAAGCGCCTCTTTTGGCGGCAGTAACAGAACCAGTGCCCCAAGCAGCGACAAAAACAGTAATTTTGTTTTTTTCATATAGTGCCTCCAATTATAAACTTCCGCCTAAGGCTAAGACGCTAAAATCTCATATCCGTCTTCGGTAACGGCGACCGTCACTTCCCATTGTGCCGAGTACGAGCCGTCCTCGGTATATACCGTCCACTTATTCTCGCCGTCTATGAAGATATCCGCCTTACCCTCATTTATCATAGGCTCTATGGTAAATACCATACCCGGAGCAAGCACATATCCTGTGTTTTTCTTTGAAACATAGCTAACCCAAGGATCCTCGTGAAAATCTATGCCGACTCCATGTCCGCCGATTTCACGCACGACGGAGTATCCGTTTTTCTTTGCAAAATCATTTATTGCCTGTCCTATATCGCCCAGAAAAGCATAAGGCTTTACAGCAGAAAGTCCTACATATATCGCCTCTCTTGCCGTTTCAACCAGTTTTCTATCCTCCGGCAGTACATCTCCTATCAGAAACATCCTCGAGGCGTCCGCATAAAAGCCCTTATAAATAGTAGTAACATCTACATTTATTATATCTCCGTCCTCAAGAATGTCCGTTTCGGACGGTATTCCATGGCAAACCTGGTCATTTATAGAGGTGCACACGCTCTTAGGAAAGCCCTCGTAGCCGAGCGGTGCTGCTATTCCTCCCAGTCGGGCTGTTGCCGCCGCAACTATGCTGTTGATTTCCTCGGTGCTCATTCCCATCCGTATTTTGGAAGCTACCTCGTCTAAAATCTCATTATTTACTTTGCCAGCCTCTCTTATTCCGTCTATCTGCGCTTTGTTTTTAATCATCTTACGGGTAGGTATCTCATAGCCCTTAGCTTTAAGCCCTGCCATTTTTGCATCAAAATTCTCGTGACAATGCTTGTACTTGTTTCCGCTTCCGCACCAGCAATCATCATTTCTTCCCATTTTAT
The DNA here is from genome assembly GCA_041855085.1 of Catonella sp. GTDB lineage: Bacteria > Bacillota > Clostridia > Lachnospirales > Lachnospiraceae > Catonella. The sequence goes on along the minus strand of JBHADN010000101.1, from coordinate 5,448 downwards.
ACAGTAACATTTCTCTACCTTTGCTTTTAATAAGTCTGAATCGGTTTCTTAAACTTCCTATATGAATATACTTATTTTAGTAATTAAAGTCAAGTTGGACTTTACCGCCATCTGCTGTGGATAAATGCAATGTGTTCACACATATTTCATTTGCGTATTATCTTTCCGAGTGTTATAATTATCAAATGAATAAGAACCCTTGCAGGACTTTTTGTTCCCCAAGGGGAAATGCAGCCCGAAAGAAATAAGTATAATTCGCTTAAGAGGCGTATAAAATATTCAATATGAGGAGGTTTATTATGGCGGATAAGACTGATGTAAAGGATATCGCAAAAAAAGCACTTTATGCCGGAGTAGGTGCTGTTGCGGTAATTGCAGAGGCAACCGGAAATGTGGTTGTAAAGCTTGCGGAAAAAGGCGAGCAGGTTGCAAATGACAGCAAGGTAATAAATGACGGAAAAAAAGCCGTTAAGGATTTGAAAGAAAACATGAAGAAGAGTCAGGCTACAAAAACACTGGAAGCTCTCGCAGGCATGACACAGGAAGAGCGCGATGCTATAAGAAGAAAGCTTGACGAAGTTGAAGAGGCTCTAAAAGAAACCGAGTGCGGATGCTGTGATGATGAAGCTCCCGAATGCTGCGGCGAGGAGTCCTGCAAATGCGAAGAAAAGGAAGATTGCGGCTGCGAGGCGGAAGAAAAGGAAGCCCATGACTGTTGCTGCAAGAAAGAAGAGGAATAGTTAAAACAGGATTGCCTGAATATTAGGCTTAAAAAGCGGGAGAAGCTGTCCAAGGACAGTTTCTCCCGCTTTAACTGACTCAAAGCTATACAACTAGAAGTCAACCTCTGTATCGTAGTAACAGCATTTAAGCAATCTTTCCATTTCATCCTGCTTAGGCTGCCTTGGATTTGAGCCTGTGCAGGCATCTCCTATGGCATTCTTTGCAATTTCAGGAAGTCTTTCAAGGAAGATATTTTCAGGTACAAATCCCTTTTCCGCAGGAAGACTGTCAAGCCCGTAAGTTCCTATTGAATGAGGAATTTTAAGGTCATCGTTCATATCTCTGAGGAACTTTATGAGGTTTGCTATCTTCTCTCCCTCGGAAGCTCCGCCTATTCCCAGATAATCGGAAATAAACGCATATCTCTTAGCGGCGGTTTCATTCTTTGCATTAAAAGCAATTACCTTAGGAAGATACATAGCATTTGCCGCGCCATGGATGATGTGCGCTCCGAGGTCTGCAAATATCGCTCCCGTCTTGTGTGCCATGGAATGAACTATGCCCAGAAGCGCATTTGAAAATGCCATTCCCGCAAGACATTGTGCATTATGCATAGCCTCTCTTGCAGCCTTATCTCCGTTATAAGACTTGACAAGTTCCGCTTTAATCATTGTCATCGCGTGAAGAGCCAAAGGATCGGTATAGTCGCAGTTGGCGGTGGAAACATAGGCTTCAACCGCATGAGTCATAGCATCCATACCGGTATGCGCAACCAGCTTTTCAGGCATGGTTTCCGCCAAATCGGAGTCTACTATCGCAACATCCGGAGTTATTTCAAAATCGGCTATAGGATACTTAATACCCTTTGAATAGTCCGTAATTATAGAAAATGCAGTCACTTCGGTTGCTGTTCCCGAAGTGGAAGGAATCGCGCAAAAATGTGCTTTCTTCCTAAGCTCAGGGATGCCGAATATTTTGCACATATCTTCAAAAGTACATTCAGGATACTCGTATTTTATCCACATAGCCTTAGCCGCATCTATAGGAGAACCGCCGCCCATAGCCACTATCCAGTCGGGTGCGAACTTAATCATAGCTTCAGCGCCCTTCATAACTGTTTCTACGGATGGATCCGGCTCTATTCCTTCAAAAATCTCGACCTCCATACCGGCTTCATTTAAATAAGCCTTTGCCCTGTCAAGAAATCCGAACTTCTGCATAGCAGAGCCGCCAACACAGATTATTGCCCTCTTTCCTTTGAGGTTTTTCAGATTCTCCAGAGAACCTTTTCCATGATACAAATCTCTCGGTAATGTAAATCTTGCCATAAAAATCCTCCTAAAAAATTGTGATAACTCATACGGGTATCTTTGTTTATTTTTTAACAATTATATTATATGTTATTTCTTTAACAAATGCAAGTGTTTTTATTATGGAATATTGCTGTTAGGCTTTGTAACAGATACCGGAAATAGGTTTAAATACTTAATCTTTCAGCTTTGTAAATTTATAAAAGAAGATTTTGCCGTGATATTTAATCCAAATTTTACGCGTAAATTCCCCCGAAAAATTTACGAAAAACATTGACTATATATGCTTTCATGTGATATACTGCATGTTGCGAGATGAAAGAGGTCTTTTTTTTATGCCTAAAAACAGCAGTAAAATTTAAAGCGGAGGTGAAATTTAATGCGAGTTAAAATCACACTGGCATGTACAGAGTGCAAACAGCGTAACTACAACACGATGAAGGAGAAGAAACTTCATCCTGACAGAATGGAAACAAAGAAATATTGCAGATTCTGCAAGAAACATACCGTACACAAAGAAACAAAATAATTGTTTATTTTGTTCGGTTGAAAGGAATGTAGAATGGGAGAACAGGCGAATAAGACTAACGAGAAGACTGCAAAGACAGGTTTTTTTACGGGAGTCAAGTCGGAGTTTAGAAAGATTATCTGGCCAAGCAAAGAGTCCCTTACTAAAGAGAGCATAGCAGTCATAGTTACGACAGTTGTACTGGGAGGTATAGTTGCCCTTCTTGATTTGGGCATCCAGTACTTGATAAATGTAGTTCTTTAATATTTAGAAAAGGTGATTATATGGCAGAAACTAATTGGTATGTGGTGCATACATACTCAGGATATGAGAATGCGGTCAAAGACGATATCATAAACACCATTAAAAGCAGAAACTTGGAAGAGAAGATAAAAAAGGTTCTTGTGCCTACAGAGGATGTGACCGTAATTAAAAGCGGCAGAGAAAACAGGAAGGATAAGCCGACAGCAAGAAAACTCTATCCGGGATATGTTTTTATCAATATGGAAATGACCGATGACACATGGTATGTTGTCAGAAATACAAGAGGAGTAACCGGATTTGTCGGCCCGGGATCCAAGCCGGTGCCTCTGTCAGAGGAAGAAATGGACAAAATGCTCGGTGCGGCGCGTACTTCGGTAGAAGCTGACATAGCAGTAGGTGACTGGGTGAAGGTTGTGACGGGTTCATTTAAGGACAGAGAAGGCGAAGTTATTGAGGTCGATCTTGATGAAAGACTTGTGACGATAAATATCAATTCTATGGGGCGTGATATGCCGGTAGAGATTAGTTTCACAGATATCAAGAAGTTATAATGGAGGTTATGATATGGCTAAGAAGGTCGAAGGTTATATAAAATTACAGATTCCTGCAGCAAAGGCTACACCTGCCCCACCTGTAGGACCTGCACTTGGACAGCACGGTGTAAATATTGTGCAGTTTACAAAGGAGTTTAATGCTCGTACAGCTAAGGACGAGGGTATGATAATACCTGTAGTTATTACCGTATACGCAGATAGAAGTTTCAGTTTTATCACAAAGACTCCTCCTGCACCGGTGCTTTTGAAGAAGGCTGCAAAGATTGAGTCGGGCTCAGGTCAGCCTAATAAGAATAAGGTTGCAAAGATTTCCGTTGAGGAAGTAAGAAAGATTGCAGAGCTTAAAATGCCTGATCTCAATGCGTCAAGCCTTGAGGCGGCAATGAGCATGATCGAAGGTACGGCAAAGAGCATGGGTATCGTTATTGAGAAATAATGAGCAGATGAAGATTGCTTGTACGGATTATTAAATAAAATTATGTGAGTGGGAGACTGAATTCCTACAGTCGAACAGTTTTATAACCACAGGAGGTTTTATAATGAAAAGAGGAAAGAAATATCAGGATGCAGCTAAGCTTGTTGAAAAGACTAAGGCTTATGATACAGAAGAAGCAGTAGAACTTGTAAAGAAAACAGCAGTTGCAAAATTCGATGAAACCATCGAAGCACATATCAAACTTGGCGTAGACGGTCGTCATGCCGATCAGCAGATTCGTGGTGCTGTTGTTCTGCCTCATGGTACAGGAAGAACTGTAAGAGTGCTTGTATTTGCAAAGGGTACAAAGCTTGATGAGGCACAGGCGGCAGGTGCGGATTTTGTTGGCGGCGAAGAACTCATTCCAAAGATTCAGAACGAAGGATGGTTAGATTTTGATGTAGTTGTAGCTACTCCTGACATGATGGGTGTTGTAGGACGCCTTGGTCGTGTACTTGGACCAAAAGGACTTATGCCTAACCCAAAGGCAGGAACAGTAACTATGGATGTTGCTCAGGCTGTTAATGATATCAAGGCAGGTAAGATTGAATACCGTCTTGACAAAGCAAACATTGTACATGTACCGGTTGGAAAAGCCTCTTTTACAAAAGAGCAGCTCACAGAGAATTTCGCAGCACTTATGGGCGCAATAATAAAGGCTAAACCGGCTTCAGCAAAAGGTCAGTATCTCAGAAGCGTAACCATAGCTTCTACGATGGGACCTGGTATAAAGTTAAATACATCTAAATTAGTAGGCTAATCAGTTAGCAGGTAGATATTTAGGCTGTAAGAAGTCCTTAACCTTTAATCGCGCAAATATATAATACGGGATTTGCCAAAAGCGGCAGAGTGTTTCCCGACTTTCGGCAGGATGACCGCACTGTGGCGGAAATCCTGCCGAATTTAAAACAGCCTGTTGTAAAGCAGGCTGTTTTATTGTATTCTAAATATATGAAGAACAATTCGTGCTCATAGGTCATCCTGTAAACATTTAGGCTTTATCTGCCGATGAAATTTGCGGGAAGTATTAAGATATGAGTCTAGCAAATCGGTTATTATGACACAGTAGGAAATGGAGCGGACATTGAGGATATCGGAAAATTTTGTTAAAAAATTCGGCGGTGCAAAAGATTTGACAGTAGGAAAGCCGTCCAAAAGACTTATAGAGTTTTCAATCCCCCTTCTGGTGGGAAATGTGGCACAGCAGCTATACAGTACGGTAGATGCGGTAATAGTGGGCAACTACATAGGAGATGAGGCGCTCGCCGCAATAGGAGCGAGCGGAGCAATCATCTTTCTTATTATGGTGCTTTTTATAGGAATTTCAGTAGGTGCGGGTATACTGGTATCGCAGTACTACGGTGCAAAGGACAGCGAGAGATTATCCCAGACCATCGGAAACGCCATAATTTTGAATTTTATAGCGAGCTTAGCCATCATGATAGTGGGAGCGATTTTTTTAAGATCTTTTATGGAAATTCTTCAGACGCCCGAAAATATAATAGATATGGCTGTGACCTACACTATGATCAGTTGTCTGGGAATAATGGGAACAAGCTATTACAATATTTTATCGGGACTTTTGAGAGGAATGGGCGACTCCATCATGCCGTT
>JBHADN010000100.1:0-9936 GCA_041855085.1 Catonella sp. | reverse complement strand
ATATTTCCCCTTTCCCTCTAAGGCACAAAGCCGCCTCAGCCCTTTAGTCTTTTGGTAATATACCTTCCTAAACAGTATAATCTGCTCCGAGTTCTTTTGCAAGTTTAAGTATTTGCAAATCTCCATTGCAAAACCTTTAAAAATATGTTTATATATTTTTAAAAAGCTCTGCAATAATTTTATTTTCTTGAAATGGATAAGCTATGGATAAAATGTCAAATCACAATATTTTAGAATACGATGCTTACATAAAGTTGCATCCCGTTCTGCCTGTAATATGGCTCTCCTGCACCGCTGCACTTTTGCTTGGAACGCTCTCGGAGTTCCTGCTTTTCCCGCTGCTTATTGGCACTATATCATCACTAATATATCCGCTTTTCCCTCGTCCCTATTTAAGCGTATTAAGCTATGTGCTGTTATTTTCGCCTCCTGTCCTGAGTCTGATTGCAGATGATTTTTTTATACCCGAGGCTAAGTTCTGTCTGCTGTTTCTTCCTTTTTTGCTTTACTTTCAGGTAAGAAGCGGCATAACCTTTGCACAGATTGCTTCCATTGTTGCTGCAGATATACTGCTGTATATGTTTCAAGCCGATTTAAAGCTTATTTTTCTGTTTACCGCTCTGAATCCGCTTGGAATATTCTTTGCCATTATAATTACCGAAAACAATGAGTTGAAAATGAAATACAGAAATTTTTATTATAGCGCAAGGCAGGAAAAATATCGGCTCAAAAAGCTGAATGAATCCATAATCGCCGAGCAGAACGGAGCTATTGAAAATGCCATCTTGAACGAAAGAAACCGAATGGCAAGGGATATACATGACAGCCTCGGCCACCTTACCTCAAGGGGGATTTTACAGATAGGCGCTATGATGGTTACCGAGAAAAATCCCGACAAAAGAGAACAGCTATCCCTGCTAAAAACCACTCTTTCAGAGGGACTTGCCGAAGTCAGGGCAAGTCTGCACAACTTTCAGAACGAAACCATAGGCCTTAAAAGCGAACTTGAAAAGATGACGGAAAATTTTACAAAGTGCACTGTACATTTTACCTATTCCGTTATACAGGACTTCAGCCTCAAGGTAAAATACTCTATAATTTACATAGTGAAGGAGGCACTTACAAATATTTCCAAACATTCCAATGCCACCGAGGCGGAAGTAAGCATAGTGGAAACAAGCGATAACATTTATATAAAGATATTCGACAACGGAAAAAATGCAAAATTATCCGAGGACGGTATGGGGCTGCATTCAATCAAAAGCAGAGCCGAGGATATGAACGGAAGATTGGAAATTTCCACAGGCAATGGATTCAGAATATTTATTACATTGAAAAAGAAAGAGGGGAAATTATGAAAATACTGGTAGTTGATGACGATAAGATGATATGCTTTGCACTTAAGACCATAATCGAGGCTGAAGCCGATATGGAAGTTGTTGCAATGGGGCACAGCTTTGATGAAGCCGTGGCATTGTATAGCGAATACAAGCCCGATATCTGCCTTTTTGACATAAACATAGGCGAAAAAACAGGCATAGATGCTCTTACTGCCGTCAAATCCGTTGACGAACAGGCAAAAGTGATTTTCCTGACTACATTTTTAGACAGCGAATATATAAACAAGGCTATTTCACTCGGCAGCTTCGGCTATCTTCTTAAAGACGATTTTGAGAGCATCTGCCCCTCCATAAGGGCTGTGTATGCCGGACAGACCGTATTCGGCACTAAAGTAATAGGCACTATCCAAACTTCCGGCGACATCTCCACTCCTATGCCTAAAAATGAAACCCTTCTGTCGGCACTCAGCGAGAGAGAAGTAGATGTTCTCAAGCTGGTAGCCACAGGGCTTAACAACAAAGAAATTGCAGGAAGGCTTTTTCTAAGCGAGGGTACTGTCAGAAACTATATCTCCTCTATGCTTGAAAAGCTTAACCTGCGTGACAGAACACAGCTTGCCATATTTTATTATTCGGGAGAAGTTGAAAACGAATAATAATAAAGATGTAAAAGCCTCCCACCGAAATGATGGGAGGCTTTCCATATAATTACCTGTCTTATTCTGCATACTCGGTATGGCTGCCCTCTTTGAAGTTTCCGTTCAAATCAATCACTCCGGACTTTCCATTCTTTACAGCACTTGCCTCTCCTCCGTAAAAATATGAAATCTCATCATATTCCAGAGGTATAACAAGCTTTCCGCTTTCATTTATGCAGCCATATCTTACTTTACCGTCGACAGTCTTTGTTACAACCGAATATCCTTCGAAGAATTCCTGCATACTCTCGTACTCAAATGCTATAATCTCCTTAAAATTCGTGTCCAACAGTCCATACATACGGTTACCGTTAACAAGCTTGCTCGCTACAGCCGGCAATTCGTCATAAAAATATGCCGTTTCTAAATACTGTATAGGGGTAATCTCCTTGCCATATCCGTCCACATATCCGAAATTAGCGGTATCTCCCACCATTTTTTTAAGAACATATCCCTTTAACGGATTTGAAGTTTCTGCGGTAATAAAGCTGATGCTGTCATAATCATCCTGAATAAGTCTTTCTCCATTAAATTTTACAAGCCAACTCTTTCCATTTTTCCGTAAATATGCCGTATTTATACCTTCTCCGGTATATCCTATCTCCTCATACTCCGCAGGGAAGATAACCTCTCCCGTTCCCCTTACAAGGCCTACCGGTGTTTCCTCATTGCCGTTGCTGCCTTTAACCACATTATGTATAAAGGCAAGGTTTTCGTCGCTGTAATATGCACTTATAATATCCGCTTTTGCCGAAACGATAAGCTTTCCTTCTATATCCAGAAAATATGCCGTTCCGTCCTTGGAAACACTCAATCCGTCCTGTCCGCTATAATAATTCAAATGCTCCCACTCGTTACTTCCGTAAACGGAAACCGGTTTAAGATTTTTCCCCACAAAAGTCCACTTATTATCTTTCTTTAAAGCGATATATTCTCTTCCGTAGCCATGATAGCTGCTGTTTGTAAAATCCAACACTTCATCATAAACCACAGGGATGACTTCTTTGCCCTTTTTGTTAATGAAGCCCCACTTGCCGCCTGTCTTATAATAAACGCCGAATTCATCGTCCTCCGCCTTTGCTCCTATATTAACAGCCATAAGCTTAAATCTGTTAAGCGGAACCGCTCCGAACTTGTCATAATAATACTCCCCGTAGTCATCATATTTAGGCTTGACTACAAGCTTTCCCTTTAAGTCTATAAATCCGTATTTAGCATTTAATGTTACCGCATTCAAATCATTTGACGCATTTTTTATATCATCATACTTTATTTTAAGCACAACCTTGCCCTTGTTATCTACAAGACCGTACTTATTTTTAAGCCTTACTTTATAGAGTTTATCCTTGTAATAAAATGTGGCTTCCTTATATTTAACGGGAACTATTACCTTACCCTTTTTGTCCGCTATACCCCATTTAGTTCCTTTTCTTATCATAAAGCCTATTTTGTTGGACTCCGCTACAGGATCGGAGCTGTAGTCTTCCTCTCCAAATCCGTCAATGCTGTCGTATTCAACTTTCAGCACTACCTTACCGCTTTTATTTACCAGACCGTATTTTCCGCCTTTTGTTGCCAGAAAAAGATTATGTTTGTAGGTTTCTCCGACTATGGTGTAGCTTCCTGCCGCTAAAATACACTCCGCCTTAAGCAAGCCGAACACCGCCACCAAAGCAAACAGCATACTCATCTTCAGAATTATCTTTTTTGCCATAATGCCACCTCTCATTCTATATTTTTATGGGATATAACTATATTAACCCATAATATGGCAAAAGTAAATAGCATAATGCACAAATGCCGTTCCTGCCTAACTGTCAGATCCCCTGTCCTTGGAAATGAAATCTGAAATTGTTTCCCAAAGTTCCTCCACTCCTGCTTTGGTTTCGGATGAGAACGGTATTATGCGGCTGTCTTTATCAACTCCCAAAGTTTGAGAAATAAGTTCAAGCTGCTTTTTTATCTGACTTCTCTTAAGCTTGTCTATCTTGGTCGCAATCACTATGGGCGACACTCCCGTTTCGGCTATCCAGTTGTACATCATGACATCGTTCTCAGAAGGCTTATGTCTGCTGTCTATAAGTAAAAATACATATTTCAGCATTGGAGATTCTTTTAAATAACGCTCAACCATCTTCCCCCATTGCGCCTTTACTTCTTCGGATACCTTGGTATAGCCGTATCCCGGCAAGTCCACAAGATAAAGCTCATCGTTTATGTTGTAGTAGTTTATGGTCTGTGTTTTCCCCGGACTGGAGGACACTCTTGCCAGAGATTTACGGTTCATGAGCGAATTTATAAGCGAGGATTTGCCTACATTTGACTTTCCTGCAAATGCAAACTCGGGATGAGTATTTTTAGGAATCTTACTCTTTACCCCTATAACCGTTTCAAGTTCCACTTTTTTAATTACCATAGTTCTGCCTTTCAAATTTTATATTCTCCTCTATGCTGTCTACATAGTTTTCCATAAGCCGCTTTAAATCGTCAAAGCTTTCCAAAGTATTTACCTCTCCCCTAAGCCTTGTAGAATTAGGATATCCTGCCGTAAACCATGCTATATGCTTCCTCATCTCCCTGACTCCGATATACTCTCCCTTATACTCTATCATCCACTTTGCCTGCCTGAGTATAAGACTCAGAAATTCATCCGGAGCAGGATGCGGCAATATTTCTCCCTTTTCAAGATAATGGTTAATTCGGTTAAATATCCATGGATTGCCCCTCGCTCCCCTCGCAATCATGATACCGTCACAGCCCGTTTCCTCAAGCATTTTTTTTGCGTCAAGCTCAGTGAACACATCCCCGTTGCCTATAATCGGCACGGATACCGCCTTTTTTACCTCTTTGATTATATTCCAGTCAGCTTTCCCGCTGTAGTACTGTGACCTTGTCCTTCCATGTACGGCTATTGCGTCTACTCCCGCCTGCTCCGCTATCTTAGCCACTTCCACCGCATTTTTGTTTTCTACGGTAAAGCCTGCCCTTATTTTAATTGTTACCGGTTTTTTACTGTACTTTTTCAGACTTTTTACAATCTCCGCTATTTTTTCCGGCTCTTTCATAAGCGCAGAGCCTTCCCCGTTGTTTACCACCTTCGGTACGGGGCAGCCCATATTTACATCCAGTATGTCAAAATTTCTTTCCGAAATCTGTTCCGCCATCTCGCCCATTATATCCGGATCCGATCCGAATATCTGCAAACTGGCAGGTCGCTCTCTGTCGTCCACGGTCAGCAGCTCTTCCGTATTTTTATTCTTATACTTAAAGCCCTTTGCACTTACCATCTCCGTGTAGGTAAGCGCCGCTCCTTTTTCCTTGCACAGCACCCTAAAAGGAAGGTCTGTTACTCCTGCCATAGGTCCGAGCACCAGCCTCCCCTTTATTTCCACATCTCCGATTTTAAATCCTAGCATAAACCACCCTTTACAAACTCATTATAATACCTTTCAATGCTCAGCAGAAGTTCCTGCTTCTCCGCCTGAAAGCGTTTCGCCTTAAGCCCGCTGCCTATCTCATCATAGGCTATGTCCTCGCTGCAGCTCGTGTGAATATACAAATTTTCATCATCGTCAAATGAAAGTGTGAGTATACCTCCCACCTGCTCCGTAAAAAGTACGCAGGCAATCTGAAGCTCCTCTTTTACCGCCTCCGGAAGCTTCCTGAAAGAACTTCCCAGATAATATTTTTGTATATATGAATTGCTCACGCATACTATCTGCTTTTCATCCATAACTCTTGCTCTCCCGATTTATATTTATATCGTCCGTCTGCCTCAGCGCAGACTTAATTTTACCGCTTACGCAACTAAAAGGGGGTTTTATCCCCCTTATTTTCCAACCTTTACAAATAATCCCGCCTTTTGCAGCACCGGACGCAGTATGTTGTACAGCAGCGTTGCAAATATAACCGATGTAACCGCATTTACGGAAGTCGTGAGCGCAGCTATTTTGGCAAACGCCTCCGAAACCTCCTGCGGAAGTCCTAACACATACTGCTTGTACAGATAGCCTACCAGAGGATCCGCCACAACATTGAATGCCAGTCCGCAAAATGAAGATATAAGTGCATATATCGCAACCTTTTTCTTCTCATTGACCTCACTTATCTTAAAAATCTTATGGGCTACCGCTCCGACTATAAGACCGATTGCAAGCTTCAGCACAAAGGTCTTGGGTGCGCTGGCAGTATAACCGCTTGTCAAATCCGCAATAGTAAGCCCTGCAGCTCCTGCCATTCCTCCCGCCGGACCTCCCAAAAACAATGCACCGAGCGCCACAAATGTATTTCCCAGATGAAATGCAGTCTTTTCAGTACCTACAGGAATATCAAATCTGAACACCTGAAATCCGAGATATGAAAGTGCCGCAAAAAGTGCTGCGAACGCCAGTTTCCTTGTGCCTGAACCTATATTTTCTCCGGACATTGTACTTATATTTCCCTTTGCCATAATTATGCTCCTTTCATCATCCGTCTGATGTAGGATATAACATTTCTGGCATTGTTTCAATATCCAGTTTTTAAATATTTTATAGTACCAGCTAAGAGCTCAGGCTGATACAAAACCGCTTTCAATCTCTTCTGGCTAAAGCCTCCGCACCCGCTTTCAGCCTTTTAAGTCCGTCCTTAAGAGTCTTCTTTGTACAGGCAAGATTCATTCTTACAAATCCCTCTCCCGCCTTTCCGTAAACCTCTCCGTCGTTAAGGTAAAGTCCCGTATTGGCTCTAAGCTCCTTTGCAAAGCCTCTTCCGCCGTTTTTAAGCCCCGATACATCTAGCCACAGGAGATAGGTTGCCTCCTGTGCTGTAACGGTTATCTCAGGTATATTTTCTTTTATAAATGAAACCGCTGTCTTTCTGTTTTCATCCAGATATTCTCTCAAGGCATCCAGCCATTCTCCGCCCTCGTTATATGCGGCAACTGCCGCCTCTATCGCAAATGCGCCCGGCTCCGCCACCTCATCGGTGTTAAGCCCTCTGTTCACTCTGCTCCTCAAGCTTTTATTCGGGGCAAATACCGCCGCTGTATGAAGCCCTGCTATATTAAAGGATTTTCCGGGGCTTACACAGGTTATGCTTATTCTGCCCGCAATCTCCGAAACACTTGCAAACGGAGTATACTTCCTGCCACCCACAGTCAAATCACAATGCACCTCATCAGAAATGACCGTAACTCCATGCCTTTCACAAAGCACCGCTATTTTTTCAAGCTCTTCCCTTGTCCATATTCGTCCGCTCGGATTGCCCGGATTGCAAAGTATCATAAGTGTAGTCTGAGAATCCGATAAATCCTCTTCCAGCCTGCAAAAATCTATCTCATATCTTCCGTTTTTCATCACGAGAGGACTTTCCAGCGGCACTCTGCCGTTGTTTAATATGGAATTAAAAAATATATTGTATACGGGAGTCTGAATAAGCACCTTTTCCGCAGGGGTGGTCAGCTTTCTCACAAGGCTTGATATGGCAGGAACTACTCCTGTAGTAAAAATAAGCCATTCTCTTTCTATTGTAAAATCATGTCTGTTCTTCCACCAGCCTATATATGCGTCATACCATTTGTCGGGAATGCCCGTATAGCCGAAAACTCCATGCTCCGCTCTTTTTTCAAGCGCCTTTCGGATTGCCGGAGCCGTTTCAAAATCCATATCCGCAACCCACATAGGAAGTTCATTTTCCGCCACATCCCATTTCTCCGAGCCTGTGTTTCGACGATTTATCTCTTTGTCAAAATTAAACTCCAAAGCCTCAGCTCCCCCTTCTTCTAAGCTCAGTTTCACAGCCTTCGCCGGATATAAGCTCCACCTCGGCGAGAGTGACAGGCTTCGGAGGCTCTCCGTCCACAATAATTTCGGTTGCGCTTACATCAATTTCCTCATTGTCCATTATGAGCGTGCCTATCTCCCTTGCCTTTATTCTGCCGCCTTTAACATTGAACACGCTGTCTATCTTTCCTCTTACCTCCACATCCACCGTGGAATATTCAAAGGCAAGCGAGGTGTTTATCAAATTACAGTCTTTCATAACCAGATTTTCTATGTAGCACATTCCCTGAAGGCTCTCAACCGTACAGTTTATCAGGGTAATATTCTTGGAATTCCAGCCGAAGTATTCTCCTACTATAAAGGAGTCGTATATAGTTACATTCTCGGTATTCCAAAAGCTGTCCTTAGAAAGCAGCTTACAATTATGCACTTCTATATTTTTTGCCCCGTCAAAACAATAATTCCCGTACAGGTTGAGCCTATCGAGATATATATTTTCGCTGTTCATTCCGAAATAATCGCCCTTTGCCACCACATTTTCAAGGCGTACATTTTTACAGCTCCAAAGTGTTTCTCCCGCATTCGGTATCGACACATTTCTCAAAACCACTCCGTCGCATCTCCTGAATTCCTTCGGAGCCTCTATCATACTGTCCTCTATGGTCAGATTTTCGCCGTACCACAGCCCCGACCTTGCCATCTCGAAAAAAGTGGAATCTTTTACTTCTATATTCTTAGCATACCAAAAAGGATACTTCCATTTATACATGGTTTTCTTTGCCTTGATATCTTCGGCATGCTTTAAGGCAGACTCTCCGTCTGCAAATATTGTGTCTTCAAACTCAATGCCTTTTCCCTGGAATAATGCCCTCTCGCCCGTAAGATATTCATTTTTAATTGATTTCATAACCGATACCTTCCATAAAATTGACTTCGCTTTGTTGTTTGCTTTTAAATAGTATGCAATATTTTTATCCGTAAGTAAAGCCTATTTACCGAATTTTTTGTGTCCTTTCTGTGTCCTGTCCTTGTGGTTTATACAGATTTATGTTAAGATTTAAAGAAAACACCGTAAAATAACCGTTTGGAGATAATTATGAAAAAAATAAATTCATTACTTTTTATGCTGACGGCGGTCTTTTGGTTTTTAACGCTTTCATACCATGTATCGGCAGCCTCCCCCTCGCTGTCAAAGGAAAATATAAGTCTACACATAGGGCAGAGTCTTTCCGTTAAAATTAAACAGCTTCCAAAGACTTCCTCGGTAAAATGGTCCGTACGAAACAAGGCTGTGGCAACTGTAAGCAAAACCGGGAGAATATCCGCAGTTTCAAAGGGAAGTACTACGGTTATCGCAAAAATCTATCAGAAAAACAGACTCAGCTATACGCTGACCGCTAAAGTCAAGGTTGACGGCAAGGGCTATGCCTCAAACAACAGAAGTCTGAAAAAGCTCCTGTCCGACTCCAAAATAGATACCATTATTCTTAACGGAAAAATAGGCTATAAATTTATCGTTCCAAAGGGAAATTTTGCCGGTATGCTTGAGGTTTACGGAAAAAATATATCCATAAGCATTGCCGATGAAAGTTTTGTAAACAGTTTAAGCTTTGTAAATTCAGGTAAATTCAACCTTTCGGTAGCCGGTCAGCTTGCACATCTTTATGTAAAAAAAGAGGGGATTTCCCTGCAGCTTGACACTACGGGCACAAATTCGGTTGTGAACTCCGTTTATCTCGAAAAGGAGTCAAAGCTGAATTTAAATTCTGCCGGCAGTACCTCCTCCGGCAACATCTATGTTCTTGCAAAGGCCGACATCTCAATAAGCGGAAACGGCGAAAAAAGAGAAATGATTATGGTCAGGGATACTGCAAAGGAAAGCAGCATAACACTCGACAAAAATGCGGACTTATATACAGATGCCAATATATACTGCACCGTTAACAATAACGGAAAAGACTCAAAGCTTACCACCCTTGACTACAAGATTTCCGTAACGCTTACAAATAATACCGCAAATGCGTTCACCGTAATAACACCATCTGTTGAAAAAACGGTAGAGGCAGGCTCTACACGCACGGTAAACGGGAAAAGGTAAACTCTTCCCGTTTACCTGCGGTTTTATTCATTACATAT
>JBHADN010000099.1:0-2750 GCA_041855085.1 Catonella sp. | reverse complement strand
CTATATATACTGCCAGAAACATTGACATTACTATAGCACTTTCCTGATTTATGGTATAAACCGCAATATTTACCAAAAGAAGAAACACGCTCAGAAATAATGGCCATGCAAAATAAAATCTAAACCTGCCGGAAATGCTTCCGGTGTTTTTTTTATCTATCTTCAACTCATTATCCTTCCTTAGCTACAAAAAGAGTTCCCACCTTTTTACCTTCCAGTATGTCGTACATTTTTTCAGGCTCTCTGCCGTAGATTATAAGCATGTCTATGCCATGTCCCGTAGCATATTTCGCCGCATCTATCTTAGATATCATACCGCCTGTACCTCTTGCACTTCCCGCTCCGCCTGCAAGCTTTTCCGTACCGCTGTCAATATTTTCAACTCTGCTTATAAGCTTTGCCGCGGGATTTTCCCTCGGATCGCTGTCATACAGCCCCTCTATATCCGACAGTATGATAAGCTTACATGCCCTCGTAAAGTTGGCTACAATCGCAGAAAGCATATCGTTGTCGCCGAATATCTTCTGCTTTGACATTATTTCATCATAGCTTAGCGAGTCATTTTCATTGATTATAGGAATAACATTGTTTTCCATCAGCGCCTCTAAGGTGTTTGAAAGATTTTTTCGCTTTTCCTCCACCTCCAAATCGTCGCTTGTAAATAAAATCTGAGCCACTATCTTCCCGTATTCTCCGAAAAACTTATCGTATATATGCATAAGTCCGCATTGTCCTACGGAAGCCGCAGCCTGTTTCATCCTTGTTTCTTCCGGCTTTTTTTGAAGCCGCAGCTTATTGACTCCTACCGCTATTGCCCCCGACGAAACCAAAACCACTTTGTAGCCCATAGCCTCTACCTCGGCAAGCACTCTGCATATCCTGTCAATAATTCTGAAATTGATACTTCCGTCCTCGTTGGTAATTGTAGATGTACCCACCTTTATTACTATTCTTTTCTTATCCAAGCTCATAGGCCAATATATCTCCTCCTGGTTATGTCCGAGGTTATCACATCTCGTACATCATAAGCGCTGCGGCAACTGCCGCATTCAGCGACTCCACATTTCCCTTCATAGGTATCTTAACATAGATATCCGCCAAATCCGATATCTTTTCACTCAAACCTCTTGCTTCATTACCAATTATTATAGCTGATTTATCTTGGTATTCTATTTTTTTATAGCTCTTTTCGCCCTTAAGATGGGTTGCATAAAATTTTATTCCAAGCCCCTTCAGCTCCTTTATAGCGGAAGGCAGATTCGAAGTATAGCTGAACGGCAGCCTGAACACACTTCCCATGGTTGAGCGCACGGTTTTCGGATTGAATATGTCCACTGTGCCCTTGCCCATCAAAACTCCCGTCATTCCTGCTGCCTCCGCCGTTCTTATGATGGTGCCGAGATTGCCGGGATCCGAGGTGTCTTCAAGCACAAGCAGGCTGATTTTCCCGTCTTTCTTATACGCCTCCTCCAAAAACTCCCTGTCTGTAAGATTGTAGCAGGGCATCTCTGCAACTGCAAGTATGCCCTGTGGGGCAATGGTTTCCGAAACAGATTTAAAAATCGAATCCGAAACCACTACAAATTCTGCCCCTTTTCTCTGAAACAGCTCTATTTCAAGCCTTTCAGATATCTCATCGAACAGGCTCTCCGCACACATAACAAGCGTGACATTGCCAAATTCCAAAGCTTCAAGAACAAGCTTTATGCCTTCTGCAACAAAGCAGTTGTTCTTTTTTCTGAAACTTCCCTTTTCAAGCAGGTTTCTAACAAACTTTATCTTCTTATTTTCCCTGCTGCTTATAATCTCCATATGCCAGTAACCCGCTATCTTCTATTCGATCCCATATTTTTAATAATATAGTGTATCGCCTCCAGATTTGTACCTGTATTTTTAAATATCTTTATAATATTTTCAAGACTGTCATCCGAGTTTTTCGATGATATGGCACGCTTAATAATGCTGCTTGCTTCCAGTTCTTCATCATCAAACAGCAAGTCATCTCTTCTCGTGCTTGATCTTGCAAGGTCTATTGCCGGGAAAATCCTCTTTTCCGACAGACCTCTGTCAAGCACAAGCTCCATATTTCCTGTACCCTTAAATTCTTCAAATACTACATCGTCCATTCTGCTGCCTGTTTCCACGAGTGCAGTCGCAAGTATGGTAAGGCTTCCTCCCTCACGCATATTTCTTGCCGCACCGAAAAATCTCTTAGGCATATGAAGAGCCGCAGGATCAAGACCTCCTGAAAGTGTCCTTCCGCTAGGGGATACAGTAAGGTTATATGCCCTTGCAAGCCTGGTTATACTGTCAAGCAGTATTATTACATCTTTTTTGTACTCTACAAGCCTCTTAGCCCTCTCTATAACCATTTCCGACACTCTCTTATGATTTTCAGGGGCTTCATCAAAGGTCGAGTAGATAATATCAACTTTATCGCCCTTTATGGAGTCTTTCATGTCTGTAACTTCCTCCGGACGCTCATCTATCAGCAATATAATAATGTGCATATCAGGATTGTTTTCCGCAATTGACCTCGCTATCTGCTTCAAAAGAGTGGTTTTTCCCGCCTTAGGCTGTGAAACTATCATTCCTCTCTGACCTTTTCCTATAGGAGCGATAAGATCCACCATACGCATTGAAACTGCGCTGTTTCCCTTTGTTTCAAGTCTTATCCTTTTATCCGGAAATATAGGTGTAAGTTCTTCAAACTTAGGTCTTCTCTGTGCCTCCTTTATGTATCTGCCATT
>JBHADN010000098.1:0-4699 GCA_041855085.1 Catonella sp. | reverse complement strand
CTCAGGAAAAGAAGAAAAGGCTTGAGCTTCTGATTGAGATTAAGAACTCGATCTCCGACAACTTCAAGGGATTTTATTTGTGCTACCAGCCGATTATAGACTCCGGCAGCCTCAGAATGGTGGGTATGGAGGCTCTTATAAGGTGGCAGAGCGAGGAGTTCGGCAGGGTTTCTCCGGGAAGGTTTATAGAATGGCTGGAAAGCGAGCCTATGTTCTATGAGCTCGGACTGTGGATATTAAAAACCGCAATGACGGACGCCAAGCCTTTCATAAAGGAAAACAGCGGCTTTATGCTCAATGTCAACCTTGCTTTTCCGCAGCTTCAGAGAAAAGAATTCAGAAGAGATTTGCTTAAGATTATGTCTGAGTGCCATTTTTCCAGTAGAAATCTTAAATTGGAGCTTACCGAAAGGTGTAAGTTTATAGATGATTCAGTTCTTGTAAATGTGCTTAGCGATTTCAGGCATATAGGGATTAAGATTGCACTTGATGACTTCGGAACGGGATATTCGGCGCTTGACCTTCTTATAAAGTTCCCTATAGACCAGATTAAGATAGATAAAAGTTTTATAGACGATATAACTACCAGCTACCCTAAACAATGTCTGCTTGAGGCGATAACGACCTATGCCAAAAACCTCGGAAAAGAGGTGTGTATAGAGGGCATAGAGGAGGAGGATGTAGTTAACCTTATCAAAGCAATGTTTGAAGTAAATACTTTCCAGGGCTACTACTTCTCAAAACCTCTGGATATCGAGGAACTGAAGGAGTGGGACAAGACATATAACAAGCAGGTTTACAGCAGGAAGTATGAAGAAGAGCTGCCCAAGTGCGCATGTCAAACCGGCTCTGTAGTACATATTGAAGACTATCAAAGGGTAAAATAAATAACATAGATATATTGTACCCGGCAAGTTTTAATCCGAAATACCTTGAAAAATTAAATAATCATATTAAAATGGTAGAGAGTTCAATTTCTCTACCATTATTTGTGAATAATCCCGAAAGGAGTTTTTTTATGGCTGAAGAGAAGGCAAAATTAAGGACTGAAAGTGACTCTATAGGCGAAAAAGAAGTGCCGGAGAACGCATACTACGGAGTGCAGTCGCTTCGGGCGGCTGAGAATTTTCATATCACGGGTTTAAACATTCATCCGGAGCTTATAAGAAGTCTTGCGGTAATCAAGAAGGCGGCTGCCGTATCAAATCTTAGGGCGGGACTTATCAGGGAAGATATTGCGGAGGCAATAATAAGCGCCTGCGATGAAGTGATTGACGGGAACTACATTAAAGACTTTATAGTAGATCCAATTCAAGGCGGAGCAGGAACCTCGCTTAATATGAATATAAATGAGGTAGTGGCAAACAGGGCGGCGGAACTTCTGGGAGGCAAAAAGGGCGACTACTCCTTTGTTCATCCGAATGACCATGTAAACTACGGACAGTCCACCAATGATGTAATACCTACCGCAGGAAAGATGACAACTCTGCGTCTGCTCGGCAGACTGCAATTTGAGCTTTCAAGGCTCTATACCGCACTTTGTGACAAGGCTTCGGAGTTTGACAAGGTAGTAAAAATGGGCAGGACGCAGATGCAGGATGCCGTGCCGATACGCTTAGGGCAGGAGTTTAAGGCATATTCCGTAGCAATAAAGCGGGATATAAGGCGAATGGGAAATGCCATGGGCGAGATGCGTTATGTAAATATGGGCGGAACTGCCATAGGTACGGGAATAAATGCGGACAAAAAGTACATGGACATCATCGCTCCCGTGCTTTCGGAAATTTCAGGAATAAATTTTGAAAGTGCGGAGGATCTTATAGACGCAACCCAGAATATAGACTCGTTTGTGGCGGTGTCAGGTGCGATTAAGGCATCTGCGGTAACACTTTCCAAAATAGCGAATGATTTGAGATTGCTTTCCTCGGGACCTAGGGCAGGATTTAATGAGATAAATCTGCCGGCAAAGCAAAACGGCTCATCTATAATGCCGGGTAAGGTAAATCCTGTAATTCCGGAGGTGGTAAATCAGGTGGCATTTAAGGTAATAGGAAATGATATGACAATAACTATGGCAGCGGAGGCGGGGCAGTTGGAACTGAATGCTTTTGAGCCGGTCGTATTTTACTGTATATTTGAGTCCATAGATATACTTGCAAGAGCCGTTCAGACCTTTGTAGATAATTGTGTGGTGGGAATTACCGCCAATGAGGAGAGATGCAGGGAGATGGTGGATCAGAGTATAGGGCTTGTGACGGTACTCTGCCCTTATCTGGGCTACAAAAAATCGGCGGAGCTTGCCAAGGCGGCGCTTAAGCTCAATAAGTCCGTAAGAGAACTGGTACTTGAAGAGGGAATTTTGACGGAGCAGGAGATTGACAAGATACTTGATCCTATAAATATGACCGAACCGGGAAGATATCTTAAGGATATTTTTGCGGAGGGGATTGCAAGGACGGACAAATGATACTTAGAATACCGGATTATTATGATGAATTCAGATGTATAGCGGGAGATTGCAGCGATAGCTGCTGCGTAGGCTGGGAGCTTGATATAGATGAAAAATCCTACAACGCCTACAAAGAAGTTAAGGGGGATTTTGGGAACAGACTCAGGTCGGTAATGGTCGACGGTTCGGATGAAACCGGAGAATGCAATACATTTAGGCTAAACGGAGAGAGATGCCCGTTTTTGAATGAAAAAAATCTTTGTGATATATATATCAATCTTGGAGAGCATTCGCTGTGCAAGGTCTGTACGGAGTATCCGAGATTTACCGTAGAATACGGAAATATAAGGGAAAAAAGCATGGCTCTTTCCTGCGAAGCGGTCGGAGGGCTGATATTTGGCAGGACTGACAGATTGCGTTTTATGGAAAGAGAAGTGCCGGATGAAGAGATTTCGGAGGGCGGAGAGGCTTTTTTCATAGAGGAAATTGAATACATAAGGGATAAAAGTATAGAAATATTGCAGGACAGAGAGCACGGCACAGGCGACAGAATCAGGCGGTTTATGAGCTTTGCAGCCGCTGCACAGAATATTATAAATGAAGGAGCTGAAAGCGGCTGTATAGACAGGATAAAGGGCTTAAGGGCGGACTGTAAAGAGGCAGGGAGAGGAGATGCAGAGCCGCTTATAGCCGAGGTACTGTATTTACTGGAGGGACTTGAAGTGCTGGGAAGCGAGTGGTCGGAGGCGTTTTCTCAGCTGCAGGAGAGCTTTACACCGGAGCTTATCGGAGAGTTTGAAGCTTACAGGGAGAAGGATAACCTCCTGACTATATGGTATGAGCATATTCTGGTGTATTTTGTATTCAGGTATTTCACAAAGGCGGTTTATGACTGTGATGTGATTTCGAGGGCAAAGTTTGCATTCTTGGGCTTTTTTGTCATTCTGGGGCTGGCAGCACTAAGGTACAGGCAGAATGGCGGTTTCTTTTGCATTGACGATATGATATGGGCGGCAAAGGCATATTCTAAAGAGGTGGAGCATTCAGAGGGGAATATAGCCTATCTGCTGGAGGAGTTTTTGTATTCAGAGGAGCTGAGTACGGAAAATATAACGGGGTGTATTGCGGATATTTTGCGGTAGGCGGCTCAATTATAATTAAAAAATGCCGATATATTTAGCAGGGGAGTGTTCAGTACATTTATACACGCCTTTATGATGAGCAAAAGGAATTGCGCGGGTGTTCAAGGAAAGGAGAACAATATGAGCAGTATTATGTCAGGAGTGGGAGTAAATCCTATAGTACCGCAGACAGATTATGCGGAGAAAATAGCGGAAAAAGCTAAGGATACAGTGGCTGCCGGGGCTAAAACGGGCGCGGTCAATCCGCCTGCTTCGGGAGAAGCGGCAGTATATGAGAAAACAGCGGAAACAGGTAAAGCAAAAGAGCCTTACAGTATAAACCGTATGAGCAAGGAGGAAAGAGCAACCCTTGTAGAGGCGTTGAGAAGTGAGCAGGAAGCGAGACAGAAACAGCTTGTAGAACTTGTTACACAGATGTTGAACGGTCAGGGCAAGGCTTTCAACATTGCGACCGACAATACGGATGCTATATGGAAGGTACTGGCAGAGGGCGATTTTGTAGTGGATGAGGCTGCAAAAAAGCAGGCTCAGGAAGATATAGCCGAGAACGGCTACTGGGGAGTGGAGCAGACTTCACAGAGAATGTTTGATTTTGCCTCGGCTCTTGCAGGCGATGATGTAGAGCAGATGAAAGCTATGCAGGAGGCCATGAAGAAAGGGTATGAGGAGGCAACTAAGGTTTGGGGCAAGGATTTGCCTGAAATAACAAAGAAAACTATGGAGGCAGCCAACAAGCTTTTTGATGAATATTATAAGTCAAAGGGAGTTACACCTGAAGCTCAGGCTATGGCTTCACAGAGCGCCGCACAGCTTACTAATCAGGCAGCGGCGGCGGTAACGGCGGGAGCGGAGGCAAACACGGTTAAGCCCGATCAGGCGGTACAGGGCGTTCAGTCCGTAACAAAAGGATAATTAAAACGGCACAGTCACAAATGGGGCTGTGCCGTTTTAATTGTGTTATGGTGGTATTGTCCGAATAATTGTAGTATAATTTAGTATTGAAACAATATAAAAAGCCTGCAAATAAAAAGTCAAGGCTAAATTAAAGAACATTGAAAATTTTATACAGGTTTAAAAGAAGGTATCAAAATAAGACCACCACAACTAG
>JBHADN010000097.1:0-8760 GCA_041855085.1 Catonella sp. | reverse complement strand
GTGCGGGACAAATGTTATAAAGTGCAGCGGCGCACCGGGAGAGTTTAAAGAGGGTGTGAAGCCTGCAGAAAATACTTTGTTGGTGTGCGCTGCGGCGGATATTACCGAGAGTCTTATAAAAAGCGGATGTACAACGGTTGTATTTGATGAGAACTGCAATATGAATCTACCGTTCGGTGTGGATCTGATAACCGGCGGATTTGAAGAAATGGATTCGGATTTTCTTTATAAGCTGTGGGCACATAAAAACGGGATACCTCTCGTGATTTCCGAGGGAGAAAGAATTGTTGTAAAGGAGCTGTGCGAAAAATACCTTGATGAAGTGATAGAAATAAGCAGGGAAGAGCATGTGCTGAGATTTTGCATCGACGGCAGGCAGAGTATTCGGGAGCAGAGAGATAAGCTGCGTTCGTATATAAAGAATGTATATAAATTTTATGATTTCGGAATCTGGGGAATATTCTTAAAAGAAAGCTCGGAGCTTATAGGTGCGGTAAGTCTGGATTTACTGGGCTCTACGGGAGAAGCTGAATATGAACTCGGATTTTTTATCAGAGAAAAGTTTTTAGGACAAGGATTAGGCACGGAAGCTGTAAATACAGTCTGTGAATATGCTTTTAAGACCTGCGGAATATCAAAAATCACAGGGATTGCAGATGAGGAAAATGAGGCATCGAGAAAGCTTTTTAAAAAATGCGGTTTCGAAGAGAAAATTTCAAACGGCAAGGCGATAATGTGGAGATATTGTTAGGAAACGGAGAAAATATGGAACTTCCAAAGAATGAAGCAATGCTTTTAAGCTATGTAAATACACAGCTCAGGGACAAGTACAAGAGTCTTGAGAAATTTTGTAAGGCTGCAGGGGTGGAGGAGGAGTACATAAGAAAAAAACTTGAGAAAATTGATTACAGATATGATGCGGAGCTGAATAAATTTATCTGAAATTTGTGATGTAAAGGCGTAAAAACAAGTGAATACGGGTTGTCTGTCTTATATTTGCGGGAACGCTTAGGATAATAATATGGCGTGGGGAAAAATTTTTCTTTAAATAGGTGGCTTTCTATGCTATGATATGTAGTATTGAAAACTATGTTGGAGGAAATGTTATGTCTTATTTAATTTTGGCGGACAGTTGTACTGATTTTACAGATGAGATGAAGTCGAGGGAAGAGGTGGTAAAGATACCTCTTGTGATAACCGTTGACGGCGAAAATCTGGTAGATGACGAGAATTTGGATGCTATGGGGTTTTTAAAAAGGATGAAGGCGAGTAAGGAAGTGCCTAAGTCGGCATGCCCTTCGCCGGAGGATTATATGAAGCATTTCGGGGATGCGGATGAGATTTATGTTGTAACTATTTCGGATAAGCTTTCGGGTTCTTACAACTCCGCAAAGCTTGCTCTTAAAATTTATACCGAGGAAAAGGGCGAAAGCAAGATACACATTATAGATTCGAAGGCAGGAACTGCGGCGGAAACTCTTCTTGTTCACAGGCTGTTGGAATTAAAAGATGAGGGAAACGGCTTTGAGGAAACGGTAAGAAAGATAGAAGAGTTTAATGCCGAAAAAAAGGTAAAGTTTGTACTTGAGAGTCTGGATAACTTAAGAAAAAACGGAAGGCTTACAGGATTTAAGGCGTTCGTGGCGGAAGCGCTCAATATAAAACCTGTGCTTGAGGCAACAGAGGAAGGAATCATCGGTAAGATAGGTCAGGCAAGAGGAATAAACAAAGCGCATGAGATGCTTGTGGAGTATATAGTTAAAGATGCGACGGATGTTGAAAATAAAAATATCGTAATTTCCCATTGCAATAATCAGGCAGGGGCGGAAAAAATAAGGGATATGGTACTTAAAGAGAAGAAATTTAAGAAGGCGTATGTGGTTATGACGGGGGGAATAAGCACTATGTATGCGGATGACGGCGGAATAGTCGTATCCTACTAGCTGAGAAAATATATTCTTTTGCAGGAAATTGCAGAGGATGGCGATAAAAAACTGCCGCAACGAAAGGGAAATAACCCTGTTGCGGCAGTTTTCGATTGTAGGGCTACCGATCGGACTCGAACCGACGGCCTGCTGATTACGAATCAGCTGCTCCACCAACTGAGCTACGGTAGCACAAACAGCTTTCGTATTTTACCACAAATTATAAAAAATGTAAATAGTTATTATTACTTTACAAATAGAGTTATGTATGGTATAAAATTTTCGTGAGCACCTGTAGCTCAGTTGGATAGAGCACTAGCTTCCGAAGCTAGGTGTCGCAGGTTCAAATCCTGTCAGGTGCATCGGAGATATAAAAATTAACAAAAGACACTTGATATTTTCGTCCATACAAGTTAGAATGAAACTAGGTTTTGATAGAGAAATATCAACACATAAATCAGGAGGATTAAAAAATGGCAGTAAAAGTTGCAATTAATGGTTTTGGCCGTATCGGCCGTCTTGCATTCAGACAGATGTTTGGCGCTGAAGGTTCCGAAATAGTAGCTATTAACGACCTTACAGATCCTAAAATGCTTGCTCATCTTCTTAAGTATGACTCATCACAGAAGAAATATGAACTTGCAGACAAGGTTACCTGCGGCGAGGATTCCATCACGGTTGACGGCAAGACAATAAAGATTTACAAAGAGAAAGATGCAAACAATCTTCCTTGGAAAGAGCTTGGAGTGGATGTCGTACTTGAGTGTACAGGTTTCTATACAAGCAAGGCTAAGGCACAGGCACACATTAACGCAGGCGCAAAGAAAGTTGTTATTTCCGCTCCGGCAGGAGATGATCTTCCTACTATAGTATACAATGTTAATCATGACAAGCTTACAGAGAACGACGATATAATCTCTGCAGCTTCCTGTACTACAAACTGCCTCGCTCCTATGGCTAAGGCTCTCAATGATTTCGCTCCTATCCAGAGTGGTATTATGTCAACCATTCACGCATATACGGGCGACCAGATGCCTCTTGACGGACCTCACTCAAAGGGAGATTTAAGAAGAGCAAGAGCGGCAGCGGTTAATATAGTGCCAAACAGCACAGGTGCTGCTAAGGCTATAGGGCTTGTTATTCCTGAGCTTAACGGAAAGCTTATCGGCTCCGCACAGAGAGTTCCTGTGCCAACAGGCTCAACAACACTTCTTTATGCAGTGGTTAAGAGTGACAAGGAACTTACAAAGGCTGATATAAATGCGGCTATGAAGGCAGCATCGGATCCTGAAACCTACGGATACAATGAGGATGAGATAGTTTCTTCCGATATCGTAGGTATGACATACGGTTCTCTTTTCGATGCAACACAGACTATGGTATCTAAGGTAGGCGACGGACTTTATCTGGTACAGGTTGTTGCTTGGTATGACAATGAAAATTCTTACACATCACAGATGGTTAGAACAATTAAGTACTTTGAGAAGTTTGTTAAATAAAAACCGGATATTAGCAGATACATCTGCAAAACGGTAAATAAAATGCGGTTAAGCCGCCGGGGGCAAAGGCTCTCGGCGGCTTTTTCAGTAGCTGTCGCAGCGGTATATAAGCAAAGGAGAAACATACAATGGCGGGATTAAATAAAAAAAGTGTAGATGATATAAATGTGAAAGGTAAAAGAGTTCTTGTAAGGTGCGATTTCAATGTGCCTCTCAAGGAGGGAAAAATAACGGACGAAAATCGTCTTGTAGCCGCACTTCCTACTATAAAGAAACTTATTGCGGACGGAGGAAAGGTTATACTTTGCTCACATCTCGGAAAGCCTAAGGGAGAGCCTAAGCCTGAGCTTTCGCTTGCTCCTGTGGCGGTAAGGCTTGCGGAACTTCTCGGTCAGCCTGTGAAATTTGCAGCGGATGCGGCGGTTGTAGGCGCTAATGCAAAGGCGGCGGTAGAGGCTATGAAGGATGGAGATGTAGTTCTCCTTGAAAATACCAGATACAGAAAAGAAGAAACCAAGAACGAGGAGGCATTCTCCAAGGATCTCGCTTCTCTTGCGGATGTGTTTGTAAACGACGCTTTCGGTACAGCTCACAGAGCGCATTGTTCAAATGTAGGTATTACAAAGCTTGTTGAAACAAGCGTGGTAGGTTACCTTATGAATAAGGAAATCGAGTTCCTCGGAAATGCGGTTGAAAATCCTAAAAGACCTTTTGTGGCTATTCTTGGCGGAGCTAAGGTTGCAGATAAGCTCAATGTAATCAACAATCTGCTTGAAAAGTGCGATACCCTCATAATAGGAGGCGGTATGGCGTATACCTTCCTCAAGGCTCAGGGCAAGGAAATAGGAAAGTCGCTGGTAGATGAGGAAAAGCTTGAATACTGTAAAGAAATGCTTGCAAAGGCGGAGAAACTCGGAAAGAAGCTTCTTCTCCCTGTTGACTCCGTAGGTATTAAGGAATTTCCTAATCCTATAGACGCGGAAGTTGACGGCACGGTTTTCGGTTCGGATGAATTTCCGGCAGACAGACTTGCCTGCGATATCGGTACAAAGACTGCCGAAATCTACGCAAATGAAGTAAAGTCCGCGAAAACCGTAGTATGGAACGGACCTATGGGAGTTTTTGAAAATCCTACACTTGCAGCAGGTACGCTTGCAGTAGCAAAGGCACTTGCAGATACCGACGCAACAACAATTATCGGCGGCGGAGATTCCGCTGCGGCAGTAAATCAGATGGGCTTCGGAGATAAGATGAGCCACATTTCCACAGGAGGCGGAGCTTCTCTTGAATTCCTTGAGGGTAAAGAGCTTCCGGGTGTAGCGGCTGCAGACGATAAATAATAGCGAAAGGTTGATAACAATGAGAAGAAAAATAGTTGCAGGCAACTGGAAGATGAACAAAACTCCAAGTGAAGCGGTTGCCTTGGTAAATGAATTAAAAGATTTGGTTAAGAGCGATGAAGTGGATGTGGTTTACTGCGTTCCGGCTATTGACATAGTACCTGTGGTAGAGGCTGTAAAGGGGACAAATGTCAAGGTCGGCGCTGAAAATATGTACTTCGAAGAGAGCGGTGCTTATACCGGAGAAATTTCAGCAGCAATGCTTAAAGATGCCGGTGTAGAGTATGTTATCATAGGTCATTCCGAAAGAAGAGATTATTTTAAGGAAGATGATGTGCTTCTTAACAAAAAGGTTAAGAAAGCCATTGAGGCGGGGCTTACTCCGATTCTTTGCTGCGGAGAAACACTCGAGCAGAGAGAGATGGGAATAGCGGTTGATTTTATAAGACTTCAGATTAAATCCGATTTGAAGGATGTGCCAGCCGATAAGGCGGCGAATATTGTTATAGCGTACGAGCCTATCTGGGCTATAGGTACGGGCAAGACGGCTACAAGCGAACAGGCGGAGGAAATCTGCAAGGCTGTGCGTGACTGCTTAAAGGAAATGTACGGAGAGGATACCGCTGAGAAGGTACGCATTCAGTATGGCGGCTCCGTAAATGCAGGCAATGCGGCGGAGCTTTTCACAAAGCCTAATATAGACGGAGCATTAGTAGGCGGTGCAAGCCTTAAGCCGGAATTCGGCAAGATTGTAAATTATAAATAGAATTATATATCTTAAAATGATATCTGCAAATGTTGTAAACGAGAAGTTTCGGTCGTTAGAAGATGTTTGCAGATATTTTTTGTGTCGTTTGAAGAATTTACAGGCGACATAATTTCATTTTTCGACAAACTGCCTTTTTAAATGTCTGTTAAGAATAAAAAATAGCAGTAATGCAAGTAATATATTTTAAATATAGTATTGTATTGGTAAAAATGCAAGCAAAACAGTTGAAAGATGAAAGCATATTTTATATAATATTCACATCAGAAAAGTTGCCGCATCAACATAGCATATAAACTCCTGCTCACGAGGCGTAGAAGTTATTGCGGACAACTTTGGAAAATTTAAGGTTTTATAACAAGGGAGGACTTAGTTGTGAAGAAGAAAGTATTAGGTTTGTTGCTTGCCGGAACTATGGCTGTTACAGCACTTACTGCCTGTGGCGTCGGAAGCACTTCTACAGGAAGCACAAAGAGCAGCGCTAAGACAAGTACGGCTGCAACCACAAGCACAGCATCTCAGACAACATCTCAGGCTACATCTGCCACACAGACAGCAGAAGCAGGCGGAAAGCTTGTATACTGGTCAATGTGGGAAGCTACAGAGCCACAGGGAAAGGTTATTAAAGAAGCTGCCGAGAAGTTTACTGCGGACACAGGTGTTGAGGTGGATTTGCAGTTTAAGGGAAGAACGGGAATCAGAGAAGGCTTACAGCCTGCACTTGATTCGGGTACAGCCATCGATATGTTTGACGAGGATATCGACAGAGTAAATACAACCTTTGGAAAATATCTTATGAACCTTGAAGAGTTTGCAAAGGCGGCTGACTATGAGAAGACAGCTAATGCCGGACTTATTTCGGCTTGTCGTGAGGTTGGCGGCGGAAATCTTATGAGTATTCCTTATCAGCCTAACCTGTTTGCATTCTTCTATAACAAGGACATCTTTGCACAGGCGGGCATAAGTGCAGTTCCTGCTACATGGGCAGAGTTTGTGGACGCAGCTAAAAAGGTTAAGGCGGCAGGCTTTGACCCTATCACAAGTGATGATGCTTACATCGTTTCAATGTTCGGTTATCATTTAAGCCACCTGGTTGGTGCGGAGAAGGCTATTGAAATAGTTAAGAACGGCAATTGGGATGACCCTGCGGTAATGCAGACGGCAAAGGATTACGAAGCATTAGCTAAGGAAGGTCTTTTCTCCCCTATGATAGGCGGAAATGTATGGCCTGCAGGACAGAACACGGAGCTTGCGGTAGGAACTGCAGGTATCTATCTTAACGGTTCTTGGCTTCCTAACGAAGTTCGCGATATAGCTACATTTGAGTGGGGATGCTTCGGTTATCCTAGCCTTGAGGGCGGAGTAGACGGTCCTGAAGCTGCAAACTACGGTGCTCAGGTACTTGCAATAAACAAGGATTCAAAGAATGCGGAAAATGCATTTAAGCTTATAACCTACATCACAAAGGGCGAGTTTGATGCTAAGCTTTCGCAGGAATCTATAGGTATTCCTGCGGACTCTACAAATACAGAATGGCCTGAGCTTTTGAAGGATGTTAAGCCTGTTATGGACAGCCTTAAAACTCGTTATGTTTGGGCAGCAGGTGCTGAGTCAAATGAGAATATGACACCTATCATTAAAGAAAACTTCCAGAAGCTATGTGCAGGCAGCATATCGGCAGATGATTTCGTTGCAGCACTTAAGGCGGCAGGAAAATAAAGCATAGAAATTTTAGGAGTGTAGATATGGTGGTATCGCAGGGTGCGTTACCACCATATTTATAGCAGGAGGTATGGGTTTGAAGAAGAATAGAGGAATGATAGCGGCATTTATTGCTCCTGCAGTAATAATGTTCTGTATTATATTTTTATACCCGATTTTGCGTACTGTAATGATGAGTTTCTTTAACATTGAGGGTGTAACTGACAGTATGTCGAGCTGGACATTTGTAGGTTTTGAAAATTATTCAAAGCTTTTTTCCACAAAGCTGTTTATGATTTCTGTCTGGAATTTGTTCAGAATTTGGCTTTTTGGCGGAATAATAGTTCTGGCTCTTGCTCTGCTTTTCGCTGCCATAATAACCAGCGGAATAAGGGGGAAGGCATTTTTCAGAGCGGTTATATATATGCCAAATGTTGTCAGTGCGGTTGCACTCGCAACTATGTGGCTTCAGTATGTTTACAGTCCTAAATTCGGACTTATAAAGAATTTTTTTGAGGCTCTTGGGCTTGATAAGCTTTCAAAGGTGTTATGGCTGGATGCGGACCACAAGTTCGGAGCGCTCCTTATAGCGTACTGCTTCGGTATGGTCGGATATCATATGCTCATATTTACAAGCGGAATTGAGAGAATAAGCAAGGATTATTACGAAGCTGCCACTCTTGACGGTGCGGATAAGTTAAGGCAGTTCAGATTTATAACACTTCCTCTGTTGAAGGGTATATTTAAGACAAATATAACCATGTGGAGCGTAACCAGCGTGGGATTTTTCGTATGGTCGCAGTTGTTTTCCACAGTTACGGCAGATACGGGAACTATAACGCCTATGGTGTATATGTACCTTCAGATATTCGGTGCGGGAAATGCCGTTACTGACAGAAATGCAGGACTGGGAGCAAGCGTGGGAGTTGTACTCAGCCTTGCGGTAGTAGTTATTTTCTGGATTTCAAATATGTTGCTTAAAGACGATAATATAGAATTTTAGGGGGATGGTAAGATGGCAAAGAAAGAAAAAGAATTACGCGAACCTTTTCGCCTGAAAAAGGAAATAAGATTGCTGCCGGGATACCTCATCCTTACGATTTGGGTAATATTTACGGTAATATTGCTCGGCTGGGTGCTTGGAGCAAGTTTTGCCACAACCAAGGACATATTTACGGGCAACGCGCTGAAATTTCCTACGGGGCTGCATTTTGAAAACTACCTGAAAGCATGGACCACTTCCAATGTTTCCGTATTTTTTGCAAACTCATTGTTTTACGCGTCCGTTTCCTGTGTACTGCTTATAGTTATATCCGCTCCGGCAGCCTATGTGCTTTCCAGATTTTCATTCATCGGAAACAAGCTTATACAGACAAGCTTCGTGTCTTCGATGGGTGTGCCGGTAGTTATGATAATACTTCCGCTTTTCGGAATGGTGGCGAATTGGGATATACTGAACCATATAGTTGCAAACAAGGCAATTTTGATTTTTCTTTATGTGGGCATAAATATCCCTTATACGACTATAT
>JBHADN010000096.1:0-8614 GCA_041855085.1 Catonella sp. | reverse complement strand
CCAGATAGTGCCCTTAACCCTGTTTGTAAGGAACAAATCCGCATCCAGTACGGCATCTTCTTCCACTCCGAGCTCTTTTGCTATCAGGCTGTACAGCGTTATGCCGCTGTCCGCCTCGGCAAACACGGGTTCCAGGTCCGTCTGGGCATTGTACTTGTAGCCGTCATTAGCCTCTCGGTTCATGTGTATGGCAAGGTTCGGTATCATAATCAAATCTCTGTCGATATGAAGAAGCCTCTCCTCTATCTTTCCGGCTGCCTTTACCATAACTCTTCCCGCTATGCCCAGCGGCCTGTCAAACCAAGGCGCCATAAGCATTCCGCCGTATTTCTCCACATTTAACTTAACAATATTTTTTTCCGCCGTAATCTCGGCATTTACCTTAATCTTAAATGTAGGAGAGTCGCTGTGAGCCGCAGTTATATTAAAGCCCTTAAACTCTTTCTTCGGTACTCTGAATGCCAGAACCGAGGAGTTGTTGCGAGTTACAAAATAGCTTCCCCCTTTTTCTATACAAAATTTTTCCTTTTCGGAGAGCCTCTTAAACCCTGCTCTTTCATACATGTCACAAAGACTTTTCACTACATGAAACGGGCTCGGATTTTCATCTAAAAATCTTATAAGCCTTTTCGCCGCATCCGTATATTTATCCATAATCCGCTCCTCTGCACAACTTCCGTACAACTAATCCTCCACATCGAACGCCTCAAGCCCTCTCTTTACATCCGCCTTGCTGTCCCCATGTTTTACCATGACCATAGTAACAAAAGAAAGCCCCGTAAATATAGCGGCGTAAGGGAAGAGAGTTATATATCCCATATTCTTCATCAGATGCCCTGCAACTATAGGCGTTACTATCTGGGCAGCCATACTGAAGGTATAATAATATCCCGTAAACTTTCCTATGTCTGAGCCCTTGCACATCTCAAGCACCATAGGCAGACTGTTTACATTTATACATGCCCAGGCAACTCCCATAGCAAAAAACACTCCGTAGAGCAGAGGATTGAAATGGTTGTTTGAAAGGCTGTATATAAAAAATGTCATAAAGCAGCTCGAAAGAAGCACAACTCCGGTCATTATGGTCTTTTTCCTGCCAATCTTTCCCGCCAGAATTCCCGACGGAATATATGAAAGTATTGCGCCTCCCGTAGCAAGGGTAAGGCAGAATGCGGCTCCTCCGAGCGGCATTCCCCAGTTGCGGTTGGCAAAGGTTGTAAACCATGTTTCCGCCCCATTGTAACCTATAAACCAAAAAGAAATCGAAAGGAGCAGGAATTTAAGACTCCTCTTAACTTCTGCCGGCATAACCTCGCTGCCGCTTTCATCCACCGTTGTAAGCATCTGTTCAGGGTGAGCCGCCTCGTACTCTTCAAGCTTTTTATGGAGCTTTACCTCATCGACAAAGAATACGACCACAAAAAGCGACACAAGCATAATTCCCGCAACTATCATAAACAGCGGAAGATAGTTTGCCTCCTCGTTTTTACTTCCGCCAGAGTAAAGTAGCGAGGCAATCACAAGATAGCTTATACCTCCCACCGCTCCCATAAGATTGATAACGGCATTCGCCTTGCTCCTTAGCGGCTTCGGAGTGATATCAGGCATAAGGGCTACCGCAGGGCTTCTGTATGTTCCCATAGCCACAAGCAGCAGTCCTAAAACTACTATGAAGGCAACAACAAACCCTCTTTCTCCGCTTTCTCTATATGCATTTTCTATCACGGGTATAAAGTTCATAAGCGTTACCGCCATTATCGTACCCATAATTATAAAAAATCTTCTTCTGCCGAGCCTTCCCTTGTGTTTATCCGACAGCATACCGAAAAAAGGAAGCAAAAACAGCGCAAGTACATTGTCCGCCGCCATCAGCGTACCCGATATGGTTTCGTCAAACTCAAATGTGTTGGTAAGTATGAGCGGCACAACACTGTTGTACAACTGCCAGAATGCACAAATTGAAAAGAATGCGAAGCCCACGAGTATAGTCTGTCTGTAGTTTAATTTTTCCCCATATTCCATACATTTACCCCTTCACAATAAACAATCCGCCGCCAAATCTTCGTGCAGCAAAGCGCCGACGCCGCCTCAAAGCAACCTTACCCGTCAGCTATGAATTATATCCGTTCGGATTCATAGACTGCCATCTGTAAGAATCCTTACACATTCTTTCTATGTCAAATTCCGCCTTGAATCCGAGTTCCTCCTCGGCTTTCTTGCTGTCAGCATAGCAGACCGGTATATCTCCCTCTCTTCTCGGCTTGATTGCGTAGGCAATATCCTTTCCGCAAGCCTTCATGTAGGCATTTACCACCTCAAGCACCGTATAGCCTGTTCCCGTTCCAAGGTTATACACTCTTACCGCCGGCTCTTCTTCAAACTTCTTAAGTGCAAGCACATGACCTCTTGCAAGGTCCACAACATGTACATAATCTCTTATAGCGGTGCCGTCCTTTGTATCATAGTCATTGCCGAATATACCCAGTTCAGGAAGTTTACCTACAGCCACCTGTGCTATGTACGGTACAAGATTATTAGGTATTCCCTTAGGATCTTCTCCTATAAGTCCGCTCTCATGCGCTCCGATAGGATTGAAATATCTCAAAAGTATCACGCTGAATTCTTTGTCAGCCACATGGAAGTCATTAAACATATCTTCCTGCATAATCTTGGTCGCTCCGTAAGGAGAGCCTGCCGTGCCATGAGGCAAATCCTCCGTTATAGGAAGCTTGGAAGGATTGCCGTATACCGTAGCGGAGGAAGAAAAAATAATATTTTTCACTCCTGCCTCTTTCATTGCCTGACACAGAGTAATAGTGCCCATGAGGTTATTGTGATAGTATTCAAGAGGCTTATGCACAGACTCTCCTACCGCCTTATAGCCTGCAAAGTGTATAACGGCATCTATCTTATTTTCTGCAAAAATCCTGTCCATAGCCGCCTTGTCAAGCATATCCGCCTCGTAGAACTTAACGCTTTTGCCTGTAATCTTTTCCACTCTTTTCAGCGACTCTATACTGGAATTGTAGAAATTGTCAAAAACCACCACCTCATGTCCGGCATTCAGCAACTCCACGCAGGTATGGCTTCCTATATATCCCGCTCCGCCTGTTACTAATACATTCATAATTACCTCCTGTATTATCTCTGTTATTTTATAAACTCTCCACCGCAATATTATAATATTTTAAAAATTTAAGCAAATCTTCTTCCCACAGACCTTCAATCTGTTTACTTAACAGAAAATCGGATATTGAAGCTCCCGTTACAAGACTAAGCTCTCCTTTTTCAAACCTCAGCGTAAAAAACAAGCCGCAGCCCTTTTCCAAAGCACCCTCTATACCCAGCTTTCCTACCACCTTTTCCGTGTTGCTTTCGGAAAGTCTGAATACCGCCCTTATGCTTAAAGGGCTTCTCTCCCCTTTTATAAGCTCTGCTGCCCTGCTCCTTATCTCTCCCCAGCTTACATACCGGTCTTCCGGCACTTCATTGTCGTACCA
The DNA here is from genome assembly GCA_041855085.1 of Catonella sp. Taxonomy (GTDB): domain Bacteria; phylum Bacillota; class Clostridia; order Lachnospirales; family Lachnospiraceae; genus Catonella. The sequence continues at coordinate 5,114 of JBHADN010000096.1, read as the reverse complement.
ACCGCTCTTTCTCGTACCGTCTATGGATATCTCTACGAAAGTTACCAGTTCAAACGATACTGTTAAAAAATTATCAAAGACCTCTCCCAACAGGAGCTTGTTCATAAAGTCTTTAACATCCGCTATTTTTAACGCTATCATTACAATCCCTACCTAATGCTTTTGTAAGTTACACTACAATTCTATCATCAGTATCGGTTCGTGTAAAGTCACATCCTGCCGGAGGGTTTATCTCTCCTCGGCAACTATCTGCTTCATTTCATCCCACTTGGCTTCCATATCCGCCACAAGCTTAAACTGTGTTCTGGCTCTGTCGAGATTATGTCCTTCTCTATGAACCGCAAAATAGTTATCTCCGTCTATATAATCTGTGAGAAAACGCATTCCGCACTCAAAGGTCATGGTTTTTGCTCCCATAGGGAGATATTCTATCTCTTTTTCCGTAAGTCCTTTGCAGGAAGATAAAAATCCCCTTGTATAAATTCTAAAAAGCTCCAGACTCATAGAAATCTTCGATAAGTCCTTTTCGTCCTCCGCGCCCGTTGAAGCGCCGAATCTTATAGAATCGCCGTAGTCATAAAGGCTCAGTCCCGGCATAACCGTATCGAGGTCTATTACACAGAGTGCCTTTCTGGTATCCTTGTCGAGCAATACATTATTCAGCTTGGTGTCGTTGTGGGTAACTCTGTCCGGAAGCACCTTCGTATCCCTCAAACGCTGCAATGTTCCCATTTCTTCTTCTCTGTCAAGCACAAACTGTATTTCTTCCTTGACTGAGGCAGCCCTGCCGAGCGGATCCTTTGCAAGCACTTCATGAAATTTTTTAAATCTGCTCGGAGTGTTGTGAAAATTAGGTATTACTTCTATGAGTTCTTCCACAGGAAAATCGGTAAGCGCCTGTCCGAAACTTCCGAATGCTACCGCGCTCTCGTAGAAGTCCTCATTCGTTTCGGGAAGCTGCAGGCATATAGAATCTTCTACGAAATCATAAGCCCTCCAATACTCTCCCTCCACCGTCGCAAATGCCTCTCCCGCTACCGTCGGCACAAGACTCAGCACTCGTCTTTCATCAGTTATGCTCTTCTTCAAATGCTCCGTAACAAGCCTTATATTGTTCATAAGCCCTGCCACATCAGGAAAGATTTTACTGTTAATTTTCTGTAAAATATATCTCTTCCCCTTATCCGTTACTACTAAGAATGTAGAGTTGATATGACCGCTGCCATAACGCTCATTAGAAACAACCTCTCCATCAAACTTAAACGCCTTTAATACGTCCAACATCCCTATAGCCCCTTTCTATTTCTCTTTGTCGCTCCGTACGACACACGGAACAAAACTCTGCGGCACCGACTTTATTATATAGTGTACCAAATTATCTGATTTGCTTCCATATCAAGCTCAAATGATGAACCGTCACCCTTGTAAACAACCGTGCTCTGCGGCTCGTAAGTATTGTTTACCACACAGAATTTTCCGCTGTTAAGGTAAGCATGTACCTCTACATTGCAGTTGCTTGAAAACCACTTCTTGAGCTCGCTTTCCGCACCCGCGCTCCACATTATCGCTCTGTAAAGCAGTCTGCTGTTCTCAAAGCTGTATTTAAGACCGCTTATATACACCGAGCGTCCGTTTCCGAAGCTGTTTACCGCAAGCTGCACTTCTTTTTCTCTCTGAACGAGTATATCGGTTCCCTCCAGAGCGTAAATATTTTTCTTACCCTCTCCGAAGTCTATCTCGCCCGTAACATCCTCAAGTATAAAGTGCTCTTTCTCATCCCAGTTATACTTGTCATAGCCTAGAGTAAAGCCTCTCTCCTCCTCCACTCCGAGGATGTTCGCAAGTCTGAAAAATCTTCCACCGCCCTGGTTTGCAGTAGGCTCTCCTACACCTATAAAGCCTCCTCCGTTATGAACAAACTCCGTGACCGCAGTTATAATCTCAGGCATTGCCCAATACTCTCCGCCGCCATGTGCAGTATCCGCATCTCCCACATTTATAATAACATCTATGTCCTTAAGTATGCTTTTGTCTGCGAGTATGTCCTCAAAGCTTATGAATCTGACATCGAAAGGTGCACCCGAAAGCGCCTCGATTATACCGTAGTAAGAGTAGTTCTGCTTCTGATAAAGCGCGTGATGAACCATGTGATTTCCCCAAGCCCTCATTTTTCCGAAGCAGTTTAACACCGCAACCGTCTTAAGCGAATGTGCCTTACAGCCCTGTATATTGTCATAAAGCTCTCTGAACTCATTGCATACGCTCTCCACATAGTCCACAAAATCCGGGAACTGCATAGCAAGTTTAAGGTATCCGCCATAACCTATTCTGTCTATAGGTTTTCTAAGTATAGCTCTCCTTGCCGTTACCCAGTTCTCCTTTGCCTCTTTTACCGGATTTCCTCCCTCGTAAAAGGTATCCGGGAAGAAGTAAGGCAAAAAACGCCCCTCTGTATACTTAACACCCTCTATATCGCTTATAAGCCTCAGGGTACAGCCGTTTCCCACACTTCCCACTACCGCATCAAGCCCTATGGATTTAAATTCCTCCATAAAAGGCTCTGTACCTATCCAATGGTCGCCGAGGAACATCATAGCCTCTTTGCCGCACTCATGGCAGATATCTACCATCTCCTTTGCTATCTTTGCAACCTCTCTCCTCTGGAAAGCCTGAAAATCTCTGAATTCTTTTGTCGGAATTCGGTACTGATTATTATAATATCCCTCATCTATTATGAATTCAGGTCTGAACTTATAGCCCGCTTCCTTTTCAAACTGCTCAAGTATATAAGGACTTACGGATGCCGAATATCCGTACCAGTCCACATATTTCTCTCTTGCCATTTCATCAAACACCAGAGTGAACTGATGGAAAAATGTGGTAAATCTGAGTACATTTACATAAGGATGGTCCTCTATAAATTTCCTGAGCCTCTTCATTGTAAATGCATGTGTCTTCGGCTGGCGCACATCGAAAGTTATCTGATGCTCCACATCTTTCCAGTCATTTACCACCGCATTGTACATATGAACGGGATCCCACATAATATAAGCGAGGAAGCTTACCGTATATTCATGAAACTTCAAGGTCTTTACGGTAACTGTATTATTCTCCGCGTTGAAGCTCCAGTCACTTACAGGCACAATTTCTCCCGTTGTCCTGTCTATTACCTCCCACCATCTCTTTATATCGTCATGGCTGTTCGGACTGAGCATGTCGGGATACAGTCCCTTCATCACATTTATTTCAAGACTTTCTCCCGTTGCCGTATATCTGGGCGTCATAAGATACATCTGCTGTATCTCGTCAGGATTCTGCCTTGCCCACTCATTGTCTTTTCTTGTAGTATAATATGTGGAGTATACCTTAAGTCCCACATCCTTAAGTTCCGGCGGAAAATCCGTTCCGTCGCAATCTCTTACCGCATCCGCCCCCCATCTTTCCGCCAGCTCCTTTGTCCCCTCTATAACATCCATGTCTGTCGGAATGGTCACTCTTCCCTTGTTTAACATACTTTCCCTCCTTAATAACTGTCAAACTGTTTCTTTAAAATATAACAAATCCTGTAAAATTTACAGCAATATATCATAAAAACGATTATTTCGGGTATTTCCCCTAAATCAATATTTTGAGTAAATTATAACATTTTTTAGTGGATATTAAATATGAATATTGCTATACTTTTTATATATATTGCTGTTTATTCTGATACTTACATACTCTTGCCGAAAGGATGATAAATATATGGGAATTTCAAACTATAAAATCTCCGAGAACACCTGCGACACTTCCAAAAGCAAGATTATATACATAACCTGTGCCAAGTACGAAAACGACTGGCTCAGTTTTATACACACCCATCCCTTTACGGAACTTTTTCTTGTAAAGGGAGGAAGCGGTGTTTTTCTTGTAGAGGACAAAAGCTATCCTCTAAAAAAGGGCGATCTGGTTCTGGTAAATCCTAATACTTCACATACGGAAAAGTCAAGCGAAGAAAATCCGCTTGAGTATATTGTTGTTGCTGTGGAAAATTTCAGCCTCGGTTTAAAAGAAAACAACCACTTTACATTTAACTGCGCCGGGCATAATCAAAACATTGTCCGTTTTATGGACTATCTTGTCATGGAGAGGGAAGCGGGAAAGCCTTATTCCGACAGAGTATGCCAAAATATACTCGAGGTTATACTCATAGAAATACTCAGACTTACGGGATTGAATATAGATGCCGCACCTACTGTAAGTGCCAGCAAGGAGTGTTTTAAGCTGAAAAGATACATGGACACGAATTATTCTGAAAAAATTACAATAGACGATTTGGCAAAGCTGTCAAATCTTAATAAGTATTACCTCATACACGCTTTTAACAAGTATTTCGGCTGCTCTCCTATTAACTACCTCTGCCGCACCAGAATAAGGGTGGCTAAAGAACTGCTTACCAACAGCGATTTGAGCATATCAAATATATCACAGTCCGCAGGCTTCTCCTCACAGAGCTATTTCTCACAATGCTTCATAAAGGACTGCGGCATCTCTCCGAGAGATTACCGCAGATTGAGCAGATGAGTTACCGTCCTGCCGCAATATAACACCGCCGACCGGAAGATATATGGGCTTATTGCATATATTCTCTGTTTTATCCTCCAATCTTGGTAATTTTCTTATCTCTTACTTCATAGTGTGTGCCGAAGCGCTCTGAAAGTTCAAGTTCATGGGAAATCATTATAATTGTTGCATCTGCAAAGTCTTCAAAAAGAGTGGAAAGAATATCTTCTTTTGCATCGGCATCTATGGCATTTAGAGATTCGTCAAGCACGATTACCTGAGCATTTCGCATATATAAACGGGCAAGGGCAATTTTTTGCTTATCTCCTCCGGAAAGGTTTGCTCCGTTGTCATAAATCTCAGCCCGCATTCCCTCTGCCGTGTCAAAGAATTTCCTCATAAATCTTTTACCGCACAGGCTCTCTACATCTCCCCCTTCTCCGAGCAAGATATTCTCTTCAAGGCTTCCATGTATAATCGGAATATTTTGTGAAATAAAAGCAAATTTTTGTCTATAGCTCTCATTTTCATATTTACGAATGTCCACGGAGTTTACATATATGCTGTCTACT
>JBHADN010000095.1:0-2691 GCA_041855085.1 Catonella sp. | reverse complement strand
AGAACTAAAAAGGTAATTACAAGGTTTCCGCCTGAGCCTAACGGCTATCTGCACATAGGTCATGCCAAGTCTATTTTGCTGAACTACGGACTTGCCAAGAAATATGGCGGAGAGTTCAATCTCAGATTCGACGACACCAATCCCGCTAAGGAAAAGACGGAATTTGTAGAGTCCATAAGAGAAGATGTGGAGTGGCTAGGAGCGGATTTTGAGGGCAGATGCTTTTTTTCGTCAGATTATTTTGAACAGATGTACGAGGGAGCAATTAAGCTGATAAAGAAGGGTAAAGCCTTTGTATGTGACCTTTCTGCGGAGGAGATAAGAGAGTACAGAGGAACGCTTACGGAAACGGGAAAAAATTCGCCTTACAGAGAGCGCAGTATAGAGGAAAATCTCGACTTGTTTGAAAGAATGAAAAATGGAGAATTTCCGGACGGCGCCAAGGTTTTAAGGGCAAAGATAGACATGACCTCTCCGAATATGAATATGAGAGATCCTGTAATCTACCGTATAGCAAGGATGACACATCACAACACGGGCGACAAATGGTGCATATATCCTATGTATGACTTCGCACATCCTATTGAGGATGCCATAGAGGGAATTACACATTCAATATGTACATTGGAATTTGAAGACCACAGACCTCTTTATGACTGGGTTGTAAGGGAGCTGGAGTACGAAAATCCTCCAAAACAGATAGAATTTGCCAAGCTTTACCTGACCAATGTCGTTACGGGCAAGAGATATATAAAGAAGCTTGTAGACAGCAAGATAGTGGACGGTTGGGACGATCCGAGGCTTGTGACCATAAGCGCGCTTAGAAGAAGAGGCTACACGCCTGAGTCCATAAAGCTTTTTATGGAGCTTTCGGGAGTTACCAAGAGTAATGCGTCCTCTGACTATGCTATGCTTGAATACTGCATAAGGGAAACTCTGAAGCTTGAGAAAAAGAGAGTAATGGCGGTGCTTGATCCTATTAAGCTGGTTATAACGAACTATCCGGAGGGAGAAACGGAGTTTCTGGATGCTCCTCATAACCTTGAAAATGAGGCTCTCGGCAGTCGAAAGCTGGCGTTTGGCAGAGAACTTTACATAGAACGCGAGGACTTTATGATAAACCCTCCGAAGAAGTATTTCAGACTGTTCCCGGGAAATGAAGTAAGGCTTATGAATGCTTATTTTGTTACCTGTACAGGCTATGATACCGATGAAAACGGAAATGTAACCGAGGTAAGGTGTACCTACGATCCTGAAACTAAGAGCGGAGGCGGCTTTGAGGGCAGAAAGGTAAAGGGAACAATCCATTGGGTAAGCGCGGCGCAGGCGGTACCTTGCGAGGTAAGACTGTATGAGAACATAGTGGATGAGGAAAAGGGTGTGTACAATGATGATGGGGAGCTTAACCTTAATCCTGATTCGCTGACGGTAATCAAGAATGCTTATGTGGAAGAAAGCCTTAGAAATACAACGGAGATAGAACAGTATCAGTTTGTAAGGAACGGCTTTTTCTGTCTGGATTCAAAAGACTCTACGCCGGAAATGCCTGTATTTAACAGAATAGTGGCATTGAAGAGTTCTTATAATCCACAGAAAGCATAGAGAAGAATTTAAGGAGGATATTATGCAAGGCGTACTGCATGGCCTTGAAAAGTTCGGGTTGGAAAACTTGAAAAATATTCAGATATTTGAAGAAAGAACTGATAAAAATGTACAGGGGAATACGGATAAAGGAGAAGATGTATTGGAAATTACAGAAGAAGATGTCCTTTTTGACAAAACCTATAACTGCCCTTGCTGCAGCAAGAGTTTTAAGGCAAAGGCGATACGAGTAGGAAGAAACAAGCTGGTAAGGGTTGAAAGCGATTTAAGGCCCGTTTATATGTATGCGGATGCCACCAAGTACGATGCGATAACCTGTGAACATTGCGGTTATGCAGGGCTTATTAAGAACTTTGACGCAATCGGCGACAGGTATATAAAGGCGATAAGAGAGAAGATTTCAGCCAAATTTAAGGGAATTGACACCACAAAGACAAAGTACAGCTATGAGGATGCCATAGAGAGAACTCAACTGGCACTTATATCCACAGTCATTAAGAACGGCAGAAACAGCGAGAAGGCGTATGTTTGTTTAAAACTTGCATGGCTTACGAGAGGACTTAAAGAAAATCTTGATAAGAATGCGCCGGACTACAAAGAAAAGTATGAGGCTGTCGAAAAGACCGAAATGACATATCTGAAAAATGCCTACGACGGTTTTAATGACGCCTATATGAATGAGAACTTTCCTATCTGCGGCATGGATGAAAATACGCTGTGTATAATTCTTGCGGAAACTGCCAGAAAGTTTGGAAAAAGAAGCGCTGCGCTGAAATATTTGGAAAATGTAATTATGTCAAAGACAGCCACCGACAGAATGAAGGAAATGGCAAGAGATATAAAGGAAAACTGCAGAGAGCTTGAAGAGCAGAATTCCGACTGATATCAAAATTGTGTAATAAGGGATATGGGCGTGCCCATATCCCTTTTATATATGCCCGCTATGTAACAGGCTGCTATTTGCTCTTTACTTATGTAATTTTTTATATAACAAAAGAAAAAACCCGCCACACAGTAACATAATACCGATAACGGCTATTGCAGCCTCCATAAAAAATTGTTCAGGCAAAAAAGTTATTATAGGATCTT
>JBHADN010000094.1:0-3983 GCA_041855085.1 Catonella sp. | reverse complement strand
GGTGGATGTTGAAATTTTCTCCTTTAAGCTGAAAGCAAGGGATATAATAGATGAGATCCACAGCTTCTCAAAAGTAAAGGTAATAGGCTCGTACCACAACTTTGAGGGAACTCCGGACACGGCGGAACTGGTGTACCGAATGTCCGTAATAGACAACTGCAATGCGGATATACTTAAGATTGCGACCATGCCGCGCAAGAAAAAAGATGTAATGAGAATAATGACGGCAACCATACTTACATATACAAGACCTAACCCTAAGCCTATAATAGCGATATCTATGGGAAATATGGGCAGGGTAAGCCGTTTGCTCGGAGAGTTTACAGGCTCTTCAATCACATTTGCATCCGTGGGAAAGACGAGTGCTCCGGGACAGCTTGAAATAGGAGAACTTCGTGAAATTCTTGACAGACTGGACAAGGTTTTATAATGGAAAATATAGTTCTTGTAGGGTTTATGGGCTGCGGCAAGTCTACGGTCAGTAAGCTGCTCAGGGATAAAACCCGCTTCAGACTTGTAGATACGGATACCATCATAGAAGACAGGGATGGATGTGCTATAAGCAGGATATTTTTCGAGAAGGGCGAAGGATATTTTAGAGGACTTGAAGCTAAGGTTTTAAGAGAGCTTTCCGGACTTGAAGAAGCGCTTATAGTTTCTACGGGCGGAGGGATAGTAACGGCAGAGAGCAACCTTCCTCTGATAAAGAGATTGGGCAGGGTAGTTTATCTTAGGGTTAAGCCTGAAACGGTCATAAAAAGGCTGGAGGGAGATACCACCAGACCTTTGCTTATGGGAGAGGATAAGCTTGCAAAGGTAACAACTCTCATGAATGCAAGAGAAGCTGCCTATGAAGCTGCCGCAGATATAGTCATAGAAGCAGATTATGCATCTGCGGAGAGCATAGCGGAGGAGATTTTGCGAGTGCTTAGGTAAGTAATTTGATATGACAAGGCAGACTGCCATACTGAGCAAATGCGGTAAAGAAGCGGAGATTGAGCCGTTGTTTTTGCATAAGCTTAGGTATGGCGGTCTTTTAATTTGCATGAAAGCGATAAAATATTATCTTTACAAACTGCACTATCTATTTTATAATATCTAAATGTAGTATCAAAATTTGAAAAGGACACAAAATATGGATATTTTAATTAAAAAGCGTAACGGCAAGTATGAAAATCTTTGCGTCGAAAAAACGAAAAAAATGGTGGCGCTTGCCTGTGAGGGGCTTACGGGCTGTGATCCTATAGAACTTGAGCTGGACTCAAAGATACAGTTTAAAAACGGAATGAGTACCAAGGAAATCCAAAAGGTGCTTATACGCTCCGCCATTGAAAAGGTAATATCAAAGGACGAAAGTGAAAGCGGTCTTGGCAGAATGAACAGCAAATGGCAGTATGTGGCAGCCAGGCTGTTTCTTTTTGACCTTTATAAAGAGGCGAAGATAAGCAGAAACTACGAAATATTCGGATATGGCGATTATGTAAGCCTTATAGATATGTTAGTTAAAGCGGGAGAGTATGACGATTTTTTCCATACAAAATACACTTTTGAGGAGCGCAGAGAGCTTGCAGACTACATAGATCCCGAGAGAGATTTTTTGTTTAATTATGAGGGAGTTAAGCTTCTGGCAGACCGCTATCTCGTGCATGGCGCTAACGGAGAGGTGCTGGAACTTCCGCAGGAAAGATTTATGACAATAGCCATGTATCTAGCAAGTGCGGAAAAAGAAGGGGAAAGAGTGCATTACGCAAAGGCATTTTATGACCTTTTAAGCAAGCTGAAAATGACTGTTGCAACACCTACTCTTGCAAATGCAGGCACTACCTTCGGACAGCTTTCAAGCTGCTTTATAAGCATGGTGTCGGATAATCTGCTGTCGATATATGATGTAAACTCCAAATTTTCAAGGGTGTCCAAGCATGGAGGGGCGCTCGGAATATATATGGGCAAGATAAGGAGTATAGGCAGCGATATAAGAGGGGTTAAAAATGCCTCGGGAGGCGTTGTGCCTTGGGCAAGGCTCTACAATGACACCGCGGTTGCGGTTGACCAGCTCGGAAGAAGAAAGGGGGGAGGCTCGCTTACTCTTGATATATGGCATAAAGACCTTTATGACTTTACGGATTTAAGAACCAATAACGGGGATGACAGAAGAAAGGCGCACGATGTATTTCAGGCGCTCAGCATACCGGATATATTTATGGAAAGGCTGATAAACAGGGAAAATTTCAGTCTTTTCGATCCTCATGAAATAAAGAAGCTTATGGGCTTTTCGCTCGAGGATTATTACGACAAAGATGAAAAGAGCAAGGAATTTTCAAAAAGATATCTGCTTTGTGAAAAAGATGACAGACTGAATAAAATAACCGTTCCTGCGCTCGACATAATGAAGAGGATAATGAAAAGTGCGGTAGAAACGGGAACTCCGTTTATATTTTTCAGGGATACGGTAAACAGGTACAATCCGAATGCGCATGCGGGTATGATATATTCCTCAAATCTCTGTCAGGAAATAGCACAAAATATGAGTGAAACTCATCATATAAGCGAGGAGATAACGGAAGAAAACGGCAGAAAGAGGGTGGTAACCACCATAGAGGCGGGAGATATGGTTACCTGTAACCTCAATTCGGTAAACCTCGGCAATACGGACTTTGAAGAGCTCGGTACAAATATACCGCTGCAGATAAGAATGCTTGACAATGTTATAAGTCTTAACAAATCTCCTGTGGCGGAAGCGGCGATAACGGCGGAAAAATACAGGGCTATAGGCTTGGGAGTGAGCGGATATCATCATTATCTGGCAAAAAATAAAATTGCATGGGAAACCGAGAAGCATGTCGAGGAGGCGGACAGACTTTTTGAGGAAATCGCATACAATGCTATAAAGGCATCTATGGAGCTTGCAAAGGAAAAGGGAGCATATAGCGAGTTTAACGGTTCGAAATGGCAGACGGGAGAGTATTTTGAGGAAAGAGGCTACAACTCCGAGAGATGGCTTAAGCTGAAGGAAGAGGTAAAAAAATACGGACTTAGAAACGGCTATCTTATGGCAGTTGCTCCTACAGGAAGCACATCGAACATAGCGGGAACCACAGCCGGCATAGATCCTATATTCAAGAAGTTTTTTATAGAGGAAAAGAAAGGCAGCTTTACACCTAAGACTGCACCTGAACTGAACGACGAAACATTCTGGTATTATAAAGAGGCTCATTATATAAATCAGTTCTGGTCGATAAAGGCTGCCGCTGCAAGACAGAGGCATATTGACCAGTCGCAGTCGTTTAACCTCTACATTACCCCGGAGGTAAAGGCTAAGGATATACTTGATATGTATGTGGAGGCATATAAATCGGGAATAAAGACTGTTTATTATATCAGGAACAGGTCGCTTGAAATGGATGAGTGCACAAGCTGTTCAAGTTAAGGAGAGGATATGGATAAGAAAAAGATATTTAACGAGCTCGGCAGGCGCGGAACGGAGAGCATGATTGACGGAAATACCACCAATCTGCGCGAGTGGAACAGGATAAAATATTCTTGGGCAAATACAATGTACAGAACTATGCTGAATAATTTCTGGATACCTGAGGAAATCTCTCTGGGAGAGGATGTGAAGCAGTTTGCCTATCTTACGGCAGGAGAGAGGAACGCCTTTGACAAGATAATTTCATTCCTTAATTTTCTTGACTCCATACAATGTGAAAATCTGCCTAATCTCGCAAGGTACATAACAGCTCCGGAGGTGGCGTCGCTCTTTAACATACAGGCGTTTCAGGAGGAAATACACGCTCAGAGCTATTCGTACATTCTGGATACGGTTACGAATCCTGTAACCAGAGATAAGATATATGATGAATGGCGTGAGGATGAGATGCTGTTAAAGAGAAATAAGTTTATTGCGGATATTTATCAGCGTTTTTCAGATGATACGACCACAGAAAATTTTGTGCGCTCCGTTATGGCAAACTACATTCTTGAGG
>JBHADN010000093.1:0-3047 GCA_041855085.1 Catonella sp. | reverse complement strand
GTACAGGTGACTTCTTTTTCCTATTATTTCACACCATGCATCAGGGAGCTGCAGCCTTGCCCCGTCGATATGGAGCTGACCGTTACTGAAAGCGGCTTTTACCACATTTGCGGGAGGAGAGCCGATAAACTTTGCAGTAAACACATTTGCCGGTCTGTTGTATATGTTTTGAGGAGTGTCAAACGCCTGTAAATTCCCGTCATTCATCAAAGCAATTTTTTGTCCTACCGTCATTGCCTCAATCTGGTCATGGGTTACATATACCAAGGTCTGTCGATACTGCTCATGTATCTTCACAAGTTCTTTTCTTGCGTATGCTCTAAGCTGTGCGTCAAGATTGGAAAGAGGCTCGTCCAGCAAAAAGTAGTCGGCCCTTTTTACGATTGCTCTTGCAAGGGCGACTCTTTGCCGCTGTCCGCCGGAAAGTTCCTTAGGTTTTCTTTTCTCAAGTCCGTCCAGATTAAGCTTGCTTATGGCATCGGCTGTGCGGCTGTTTATTTCCTGAACGGGGAATTTATTTACCCGTAGTGCGTAGGAGATGTTTTCACGAACGGTCATATGCGGATACAGCGCATAATTTTGAAAAACCATTGCCACATTTCTGTCGCCGCTTTCCACATCATTTACCTGCCTGCCGCCCATATAGAGTCTGCCGGAAGTTATTTCTTCAAGCCCGGCTATCATTCTTAACGTAGTGGACTTTCCGCAGCCCGACGGCCCAAGAAGTATGAGGCGTTCGCCCGGAGGCACGGTCATAGTTAAATTTTTAACTACCTGATTTTGATTGTAAGACTTGCATACACGGTCAAATACTATTTCTTTCATTAGTCCTCCTATTTAATACCGCTCAGCGCAAAGGTATTGATAATATGCTTTTGAAAAATTACATAAAGAATGAGCGGCACAATCATAGTTGTAACGGAAACCGCCATAGCGATTGTAAAGTCGGTTCCCCCCTCGGAGCTGATAAACATTTGCAGCGCCAGAGATAAGGTATAATTCTCTTTTGATTTTAAAATCAGGACAGGCCACACATACTCGTTCCATGAATTGATAAAAAATATAATTCCGATAGACACGATAGACGGTTTGATAAGAGGCAGCAGTATATCTCTGATAATTCTCCCATGTTCGATTTTTTCAATATGTGCAACTTCAATCAGGGATTTAGGTATTGTTCTCATAGACTGCCTTAATAAAAATATGCCTAAAGCATCGCTAAGCTGAGGGAGAGCCACACCCCATATACTGTCATTCAGTCCTATTGCGGATACCGTAATATAATTCGGAATCATAGTTACCGTAAAAGGAATGAACATTGTGCTTATGAGCACGAAGTACAGCCCGCCCTTTCCCTTAAAATCCAGAAATACGAATGCGTATGCGGCTAAAATGCTTGTCAGGCTTTTAAATACGGTCACGGTAAATGCAATCAGAAAGGTATTCAGGGTAATTTTTATAAAAGGCAGTCTTTCAAAGACATAGAGGTAGTTTTCAAGTGTAGGAGAAGACGGTATAAATCTCCAGATATGGTTGGTGGCTTCTTCCAAGGTCTTAAACGAATTTGAAAATGCAAATATAATCGGGAACAGCAGTACAACTACTATTATGCCGAAAAGGAGATGGTAAAATAGCTGTCTTTTCTCAATTTTCATAGTAAACTCCCTTTTCGACAAATTTAAATTCCAGTACCAGAAGACAGATGAACAAAGCCATTGTAAGTACTGAAAATGCGGCAGCCATTCCGGTTCGATACAGGTAAAAGGCTTCATGATAGGTCTGATAAATCAGATTGGAGCTGGCATAGTCGGGGCCGCCCTGAGTGACTACCTTTATAGGGGTAAATACATATTGAAGCCCCTGTACGATTGTTATTATAAAGACATAAATTCCGGTGGCGGAGCTCATAGGCAGAATAATCTGTGTAAATATTTTGTAATTAGGCACATTGTCAAGCTTTGCGGCTTCGATGACCTCCTGCGGAACTCCCATAACTCCGGACAGAATTATGATGAAGTTGTATCCGAATACCTTCCAGGAGGTTATTAAGCTAAGTACCCAAATTACCAGTCCTTCACTCTTAGACCAGATAGGAAGCACGATTCCGAATTTTGATAATACCTGGGCAATAGGTCCGGTTACAGGATTTAAAATCCATACATATAAGATGGAGCCTACTACAAGAGAAATTACACTTGGAAGAAAGAATGCGGTTTTATAGGCTCCCTTTCCCTTTCGAATTAAAAATGACAGTATAAATGACAAAATATAAGGAAACACAAAATTGATTGCCAGAAGAATTAAGATATAAAGTAATGTATTTCCCAATATTTTATAGGTAAGACTGTCTGTCAGCAGAGCTGTATAGTTTTGTAATCCGACGAACTTCTTTACCGGCTTAATCATGTTCCAGTCATAAAAGCTGAGATACACCGTTCTGGCTAATGGCAGGAACATGAATATTACGAATGCTGTGAGTGAAGGAAAAATCAAGAATGCGGATAGAAGCTGTTCTTTCATCTTCCTTTTTTTCATCAGGTTTAACTCCTCATTTTTACTGTGTCTTTACTGAGCGGACAACAATGCGTTGATATCGTCCTGCGCCTTTGTAAGTCCCTCTCTGGCTGTAACATTCCCGCTGAGTATTCTGTCTCTTGCATCAAGAAGAATTTGTTCCGCCTGCAGCCCTGCATCTCCCGGGAAAGAAGCCCAAGGCTGAATGCTGTCCATCTGTGTTGTGGCAGCCTTCATCATCTCATTTTCTTCAAGGAAGGTCTTAAGCCCGTCAGGACTGTCGGCAACATCCTTTCTGGGAGGAACATAACCTGTTCCCTCTGTCCATGCCGCCATACTTTTAATGCTGTAGAGATATTTTTCAAATTCCCACGCAGCAGCCTGTTCTTCTTCCGTCTGTGCCGTAATGGCAAGGAAGCATCCGCCGGCGGGTATTACTCTGGACTTGCCTTCCCATACAGGAGAATTGACAGCGGTTACATCAAATTCCGCGCTGCTTTGAATATTTGCTCTTCTGGCTATGGTAGTATAAG
>JBHADN010000092.1:0-7968 GCA_041855085.1 Catonella sp. | reverse complement strand
TATTATGACTCAATGTTAGCCAAAATAATAGTGTACGGAAGCACAAGACTTGAAGCCATAAGGCGTATGAGAAGAGCCTTGGAGGAACTTGTAATAGACGGTGTAAAAACTACTGCCGAACTTATGTACATGGTAATGTATCAGCCTGAATTTATTTCGGGGCAGTATGACACGGGCTTTTATGAGAAAAATAAGGATGTGCTCGCAGAACTGGTAAAGCAGCCGGAAACGGCGGTGCGCTGACTTGTCACAGTTGCTTGCAAAACTATAAAAGGAAGTTAAAGGATGAAGATAGCACAGATATTTTCACTAAGAAAAGACAATCTCCTTGCGCTTGACAGGGCAAGGAGAGGAAAAGATAACAGGGAAAAAGTGGAAACCGTTCCCTGTCCTTCTTGTAAAAATGAAATTGAAAAAAAGATGTTGAAGGAAAATATGGGTATATGTACCGTATGCGGACATTATTTCCCGCTTAGCCCTATGCGCAGAATAGCTCTCATCTGCGATGATAAACATTTTTACAGGAAATTTCCTTCGTTGAAAACCGTAAACCCCATAGATTTTCCGAATTATGAAGAAAAACTTTCTGAATGCAGGGAAAAGACAAAGGAAAACGATGCCGTTGTTACGGGAGTTATAAAAATAGGAGGAATACTTGCCGCGGTAGGAGTGCTCGACAGCAGATTTCTGCTCGGAAGTATGGGAACGGCGGTAGGGGAGCAGATTGCAAGACTTACAGAATATGCCGGCAAGAAAAAACTTCCGCTCATAATATTCAGCGCGAGCGGAGGAGCAAGGATGCAGGAGGGACTGTTTTCCCTTATGCAGATGGCGAAAACAGCCACAGTCATAGAGAATTTTAAGGCGAACGGCGGATTGTTCATATCGGTGCTTACAAATCCTACTACGGGAGGTGTGAGTGCGAGCTTCGCTTCGCTTGGAGATATAATTATAGCAGAGCCGAATGCACTTATTTGCTTTGCAGGACCGCGAGTTATAGAGCAGACTATAGGACAGAAGCTGCCTGAAGGATTTCAGAGAGCGGAATTTTTGCTTGAACATGGAAGACTCGATGCGGTTGTTGAGAGAGAAAATATGAAAGAATGGCTGGCTAAGATGCTCAGGCTTCATCAAAGAAGCTGATAAGACCTAATATTTCGGTTTGGTAAAAGGAGCATATTTTAATATGGAAAACAAGACGGATAAAAGTCCTTACGAAAGAGTGGCGGAAGCCCGAAACAAGGACAGGTTTAAGATAGATGATTATATTGAGCTTCTGTTTGAAGATTTCGTAGAGCTTAAAGGCGACGGACTTCATAAGGAGGACAGCTCGGTGGTGGGCGGAATAGCATTTTTTCATGGTATCCCGGTAACCGTCATAGGGCACAAAAAGGGTTCGGATACGGCAGAAAATATAGCCTGCAACTTCGGAATGGCATCCCCCGAGGGTTACAGGAAAGCGGCAAGGCTTATGAAACAGGCGGAGAAGTTCAAAAGACCTGTAATTACTTTTATAGATACTCCGGGGGCATATCCCGGACTTGAGGCGGAGGCGGGAGGTCAGGCAAATGCGATTGCTGAAAACCTTGCGCTTATGAGCAGCCTGAGAGTGCCTATAATAGCGGTAATAACAGGCGAGGGAAGCAGCGGAGGCGCACTCGGTCTTGCCGTGGCTGACAAAGTTTTTATGCTTGAAAATGCGGTATATTCAATACTTTCTCCGGAGGGATTTGCGTCAATTCTCTGGAAAGACAGCAAGAAGGCTGCGGAGGCGGCAGAGCTTATGAAACTTACGGCATTTGAACTCTATGAATACGGTCTTATAGACGGAATAGTGCCGGAGGGAGTAAAGCTTGCAAGCGCGCTGGATGCTATGATTTACGAGGAGATTGTAAGACTCGGAAAACAAAAAGAGGAAGCCTTGGTAAAGAACAGATATAAAAAATTCAGGGAAATTGACGGCAGCAGGAAGGCTGTCAAAGACCTGTAATAAGGACGGGAGAATTATAGGATGAGCTTGTTTCAGATTGTGGCAACCGGCAGGGCTTTACCTGCGTCAAAGGTTACCAACGAGGATATGGCAAAGCTTGTAGAAACCTCTGATGAATGGATAAAAACAAGGACAGGCATAAGTGAGAGATATTTTTGCAAGGAAGAGAGCTGTTGCAGTCTGGCGATAAAGGCGGCAGGTGAGGCGGTAGTCAGAGGATTTGAGAGAGATGCGTTTTTTTGTAAATCCGATATCGGACTTGTTATAGCGGCAACTTCTACAAGTGATTATGTTTTTCCGTCAACAGCCTGTGTGGTTGCCAAAAGCCTTGAGCTTGGAACGGATGTTATGTCATTTGACATAAATGCGGCTTGCAGCGGTTTTATGTATGCACTCAGGACGGCAAAGGCGCTGCTTGAAAATATGGACAAAAAGTATGCACTTGTGGTAGGAAGCGAGCAGATGTCGAAATTGCTCGACTTTACCGACAGAAATACCTGTGTGCTTTTTGGAGATGGCTCGGGTGCGGCGCTGGTAAAGCTAGACAGGGAAAAAGACGGAATTTGCTATATAAATTCGTTTTCGGAGGGTAATAATGAGGATTTGCTCTGTGAAGGGATAGGAGCAAAGGACAATTATCTGAAAATGAAAGGGCAGAGCGTGTTCAAATTTGCCGTAAGAGTCATAAAGCAGAGCATAGATGATGTTTTGGAAAAGACGGGGCTTTCAATAAATGACATAGATTATGTGGTTTGCCATCAGGCAAATGCCCGTATAATTGACCATGTAAAAAAACAGTATGAAGGCGGAGAACATAAATTTTTCCAGAATGTGGAGAAATATGCAAATACCTCCGCCGCCAGTATAGGAATAGCACTTGATGAACTCTTTGTAAGTGGAAGCATCAGGGAGGGAATGAAAATAATCTGTGTGGGATTTGGAGCGGGACTTACCTGGAGCGCGGGAGTATTTACAACTTAAACGCTAAGAGCCCGAGCAGGTAGGTATCGGATGTAAAAATAATTCACAAAATGATGGGAGGCAATATGCCAAAGAAATTAGACGAGATATTGGGTATAAGATATCCATTTGTACAGGGCGGTATGGCAAATGTAGCTACAGGCGAGTTTGCAGCGGCGGTTTCAAATGCGGGAGGACTCGGACTCATAGGTGCCGGCGGTATGACACCTGATATGTTCAGAGAAAATATAAGAACCTGTAAGAAGCTTACAAAGGGGAAATTCGGTGTAAACCTTATGCTTATGCATCCTCAGATAGACGACCTTGTAAAGGTGGCTATGGAAGAGGAAGTAAGAATAGTGACCACAGGTGCGGGTATGCCTAAAAAATATATGAAGGACTGGAAGGCGGAGGGAGTATTTGTCATGCCTGTAGTGGCAAGCTCGGTTTTGGCAAAAAGACTTGAGGATATGGGAGCTGATGCCTTGGTTGCCGAGGGAACCGAGAGCGGAGGTCATGTAGGAGAGATGACCACTATGACACTTGTGCCTCAGGTAGTAAATGCGGTAAGCGTACCGGTAATAGCGGCAGGAGGAATAGCAAGCGGCAGGCAGTTGGCGGCAGCCTATGCGCTTGGTGCAAGCGGAGTGCAGCTCGGCACCTGTCTGTTGGTGTCGGAGGAATGCCCTATACATCAGAATTATAAGAATGCAATCATAAATGCCAGAGAAAATGATACGGTTGTGACGGGAAGAATAGCGGGTACACCTGTCAGAATATTAAAGAATGAGATGTCGAGAGAGTATATAAGGCAGGAAAAAGAGGGAGTTGACAAGATGGAGCTTGAGCGTTTCACTCTGGGTTCATTAAGGCGTGCGGTATTTGAGGGGGATGTGGAAACCGGTTCGCTTATGGCAGGTCAGGTGGCAGGCTCTCTTAAAGAAATAAGACCTCTCAGCATAATCTTTGAGGAACTTGAAAGAGATTATAAGAAAACGGTAAAAGAACTTACAGAGTAACAATGTTTAGAAAAGAGGCTGATTGTGGGTAAAATTTGTTTTTTATATGCAGGTCAGGGCAGCCAGAAAGCAGGAATGGGAACGGATTTGTATGAGAGCTTTCCTGTCTATAAATCTATAGCGGACAGTATAAGACTTGACTTCGACTTTAAGAAGCTTATGGCGGAGGGTACGGAAGAGGAGCTTGCAAAGACAAGCTATACTCAGCCCTGTATGGCGGTTTTTGCGGCAGGAGTAAGCGAGGTGCTCAGGGAAAACGGAATAAAGCCTGACGGGGCGCTTGGTTTAAGTCTTGGCGAGTACGGAGCGCTTTACGCGGCAGGAGTATGGGATGCAGTTACCTATGTAAACATAACCGCTTTCAGAGGTAAGGCTATGGAGGAGGCGGCAAGAGGTCAGTCCACCGTCATGAGTGCGATACTCGGGTTGGATGCGGAGTCGGTGGAAAATGCCTGCAAAGAAGTTCAGGCTGTCGGTTTTGTGGAACTTACAAATTACAATTGTGCAGGGCAGTATGTTATCTGCGGAGAAGAAGAGGCTGTAGGCGCCGCAGAGGAAAAACTTAAGGCTGTAGGAGCCAAGCGCTGTATGAGGCTTAAAGTGACCGCACCGTTCCACACAAGGCTGTTAAAAGAGGCGGGAGATAGGCTTGAAGCTTATTTTAAGGATATAGAATTCAAAGAACCGGACATACCTGTTGCGCTTAATCTTACGGGGGATTTTTATAAAGAGGGGGAAGATATTAAGGATATACTCGTAAAGCAGGCGCAGAGCGCAATTCACTTCGAGGGTTGTGTGAAGGCTATGATAGAGGCGGGATTTGACACTTTTATAGAAATCGGACCGGGCAATGTGCTTGCAGGGTTTGTTAAAAAAACAGCAAAGGCATTGGATAAAGAGGTTGCGACAGTCAGCATACAGGGAAAAGAAGATTTGGAAAAGGTTATAGAGGAGTATGCTTCATAGTTACGAGAGAATATCTCTTGCAAATGATTGAGAGGAGAAAAAAATGAGTAAGACGGCTATTGTTACGGGAGGCAGCAGGGGCATAGGTCAGGCAATCTGCATAAGACTTGCAAAAGACGGCTTCAACATTGCATTCAATTATAATTCGAATAAGGCATCATCAGAGGAAACCGTAAGGCTTTGCGAGGAATTCGGAGTTAAGGTTAAGGCTTACGGGATAGATGTGGCGGACTCTTCAGCCTGCAAAGCATGGGTGGAAGATGTAAATTCCGAGTTTGGAAGTGTGGATGTGCTTGTAAACAATGCCGGAATTACAAAGGACGGACTTATAATCAAGATGAAGGATGAGGACTTGGATACGGTCTTAAATGTAAATGTAAAGGGAAGCTTCAACATGATGCGTGAGGTTTCGAAGGTTATGTTAAAGCAAAAGTCCGGCAGGATTGTAAATATAAGCAGTGTGGTAGGTGTGATGGGCAACGCGGGGCAGGTAAATTATGCGGCCAGCAAGGCGGGACTTATAGGTATGACCAAGTCGCTTGCAAGAGAGCTTGCCGGAAGAAAGATAAATGTGAATGCAGTTGCTCCGGGCTTTATTGAAACGGACATGACGGAGGCTATGAGCGACAAGGCAAGGGAGGCGGCGCTTGCCGGAGTTCCATTTAAAGAGATGGGCAAGCCTGAGCAGATTGCGTCGGTAGTTTCGTTTTTAGCAGGGGAGGATGCCGGGTACATTACCGGGCAGGTAATCTGTGTTGATGGAGGTATGAGTATATGAGAAGAGTTGTAATCACGGGCATCGGAGCGGTAACTCCTGTCGGAAATGACGCAAAAGCGACATGGGAGGCTGTAAAGCAGGGTAAATGCGGAATAGATACAATTACACATTTCGATGTTACAGGCAAGAAGGTAACTCTCGCAGCGGAGGTAAAGAATTTCAATCCTGAGGACTGCATAGACAAGAAAGAGGCAAAGAGGATGGACAGGGTTACACAGTTTGCCGTAACTGCTGCCAAGGAGGCTATGGACGACTCGGGAATGGATCTGGAAAAGGTTGACAGAACTCGCTTCGGAGTGTCATTTTCCAGCGGAATAGGTGGAATTGATACCTTGGAAAAGGAAAATATCAGGGGATATGAAAAGAAGAATTATGAGAAGATTACACCTTTTTTCATACCTATGATTATAGGGAATATGTCGGCAGGGCAGATTGCCATAGCATTCGGACTTCAGGGAATGTGTACCTGTGCGGTTACCGCTTGTGCAAGCTCAACCAATGCGTTGGGTGACGCTTTCCGCCATATAAGGGACGGATATGCGGAGCTGATGATGTGCGGAGGCTCAGAGGCATCTATAACCGAGCTTGCGATAGGCGGCTTTGCCTCTATGAATGCTCTAAGCAAGCAGTCCGATCCTAACAGAGCCTCTATACCTTTTGATAAGGAAAGAAGCGGTTTTGTAATGGGAGAGGGAGCGGGAGCTGTTATCTTGGAGGAGTTGGAACATGCGAAGGCGAGAGGCGCCAAGATTTATGCGGAGATAGTGGGATACGGTGCAACCTGTGATGCGAGCCACATTACCGCTCCGATAGAAGATGGCAGTATGGCGGCCGCTTGCATGAAGCTTGCACTTAAGGACGGCGGAATTGAGCCTGAAGAAGTGGATTATATAAATGCTCATGGAACTTCCACACCGCTCAACGACAAATGTGAAACCAGAGCTATAAGAGGAGCTTTCGGAGCACATGCCGATAAGCTTATGGTAAGTTCCACAAAGTCAATGACGGGGCATCTACTTGGAGCCGCAGGAGCGGTAGAGGGGGTAATTACCATAATGGGAATAAAGGAAGGCTTTGTGCCTCCTACAGTCAACTATAAGGAAGCCGACGAAGATTGTGACTTGGATATAGTTGCAAATGAGGGAAGAAACAGGGAAATAAGGGTTGCTCTTTCGAATTCTCTCGGGTTTGGCGGACACAATGCAACAGTAGTATTTAAGAAATATGAGGATAAATAAATGGAATTAACATCTAGTGAAATTCAGGAAATTTTACCGCACAGATATCCGTTTCTTCTGGTGGACAAGATAATGGACTATGAGCCGGGAGTAAGGGCTGTGGGAATAAAATGCGTATCTGCAAATGAGATGCACTTTTTGGGACATTTTCCGTCAAAACCTGTTATGCCGGGAGTGCTTATACTTGAGGCACTTGCACAGACAGGTGCGGTTGCCATATTGTCTGAGGAAAAAAACAGGGGGAAGATTGTGTTTTTTGGCGGAGTGAAGTCTGCAAGATTTAAGCGGCAGGTAGTTCCGGGGGATGTGTTGGAGCTCAGATGCGATATAATAAAGAGAAAAGGGAATGTAGGTGTCGGCTCGGCGACTGCTCTGGTAAACGGTAGGGTAGCAGTAGTGGCGGAACTGACCTTTGCAGTAGAGGAATAAGTTGACAAAAATTGCAGAGCCTCGTACAATACTTGTCGAAGTATCCTAAAATCAATTTGTTTTAGCTTAGAGAGGTAACAAAATGCTATACGACTCCTTTAGTAGGGTATATACAAACTTTAAAATGCACTTTTACAGGGAAGTGTTCAAAAAATGGAGAGACAGGGAAGCCACACTGACTACGGTGGAAACATTTTGCATGGAAGTAATATATGCACTTGGAAAACCGACGGTAAGTGAGTTTGCCAATTTTACCAGTCTTTCCTCAGCCAATGCAGCCGACAAGATAAACAACCTTGTGAAAAAAGGGTATCTTAAAAAGGAAAGGTCAAAGGACGATAAGAGAATTTTTTATCTGGAAGTAACCCAAAAATATATTGATTACTACAATATCAGCTACCAGTATCTAAAAGATGTAATGACTAAGGTGGAGAAAAAACTTTCCAAAGAGGAAGCGGAAATGTTAAACAGGATGCTTGTGGTAATACATGAAGAAATAATGCATAATGAAATAGCCTAGCGAATGCGGGCTATTTTTCATGTCACGGGAACTTCATCCGAATTTGCCTAATTTTGAGGGGATTAGGC
>JBHADN010000091.1:0-3639 GCA_041855085.1 Catonella sp. | reverse complement strand
TAAAGCGCAAGCTTATAGCGGTCAGAACATTTTATAAATATTTTTATAAAAAAGAGAAAATATCAAGCAATCCCAGCGTACTTGTAGACACTCCGAAGCTTCATGATAAGGCTATCATAAGACTTGAGCCTGATGAGGTGGCAAAGCTTCTTGATAATATTGAAAGCGGGAAAGGACTTACCGATACACAGAACAGGTTTCATGAAAAAACATCCGTCAGAGATCTCGCAATCGTAACTCTCCTGCTGGGAACAGGAATGCGAGTATCCGAATGTGTCGGTATAGATATAAGCGATGTGGACTTCAATACCGGAGGAATAAAAATTCATAGAAAAGGCGGCTATGAAACCATAATATACTTTGGAGAAGAAATAGAAACTGCTTTAAAAAAATATCTTGAAGAACGAACACTGATAGAGGCTGTTGAAGGACATAAGAAAGCTTTATTTTTGTCCATGCAGAAAAAACGCATAAGTGTGCGTGCAGTAGAAATATTGGTAAAGAAATATGCCTCACAGGTCACAACCCTGAAAAAGATAACACCTCATAAGCTTAGAAGTACCTACGGAACGAGTCTGTACAGAGAAACCGGCGATATTTATCTGGTTGCCGATGTCCTTGGGCATAAGGATGTAAACACCACTAAAAAGCACTATGCCGCAATCGAGGATGAACGCAGGAGAAAGGCTGCCAATGTGGTAAAATTGAGAGAACAGTAAACGCATAATGCAGTAAAAATGTTTAATCGGTATACGGGATAATAAGGTATGTACCCGCTTTTATCGTGTCTTCCGTTATCCCGTTGCACTTTTTGATTGCTTCCACATATTCAGCGGTAGTTTTGTAATAATCGGATTTATAAAGCTTTGCAATATCCCAGAGCGTATCTCCGGAGCGCACAATTCTGCTGTCAACATAAAACTGTTTTGGCGCTGTATCCGCTCTTACAATCGTCTGTCCCAAGTAAAATATAGCGGAGAAAATTATTAACAACAGGAATATACTTACAGTCTGACCTGAATAAATACCCCTTGACACTCTTCTGCGTGAACCGTTACGGGTTTTACCCCTGCTGTATACTGCACTTCCGTCCTTATATATTTTAGCATATCTACTCATAATACACCTCCGAACTAAAGTTTACGAACAATCGTTCTGTGTTTTATTTTAGCGAACATACATTTGTTTGTCAATAGTTTTTTCGAATAAATTTTCGGAACATTAGTTTGACATTTTCAAAAAACTATTGTATACTCGTTTTATAATTTTATTCAGTTCGCGGAGGTTTATATGGGATACGGAAAAATAACTGCAAAACAGCAGGAAATTTTAGAATATTTAAAGACGCAGGTGCTATCTAAAGGATATCCGCCGTCTGTAAGAGAGATTTGTGAGGCTGTAAGATTAAAATCCACATCTTCGGTTCATGCTCATCTTGAAACTTTGGAGAAAAACGGATATATAAGAAGAGATCCCACCAAGCCTCGTGCCATCGAGATTGTGGATGAAGAATTCAATATAACAAGAAGGGAGCTTGTTAGCGTTCCGGTTGTAGGTACTGTAGCCGCCGGAATGCCGTTGCTTGCTGTTGAAAATATTTCGGAGTATTTTCCTTTGCCTGCGGAATATATGCCGATTGAAGAAACTTTCATGCTTATTGTTAAGGGCGACAGTATGATAAATGTAGGTGTATATCATGGGGATAAAATTATAGTTAAGAAGTGCTCTTCCGCTTCAAACGGCGATATGGTAGTTGCCCTTGTGGATGATTCGGCTACCGTTAAGACTTTTTATAAGGAGAAGGGATATTTCAGACTTCAGCCCGAAAATGATTCCATGGATCCTATTATTGTAAATGAAGTTGAGATTATAGGCAAGGTAATCGGGCTTATAAGGATGTATTAAAGGCGGTATTTAAATTACTGTGTACTGAGTGCTCCTCGCATAAACGGTGTGCTCAGTACATTCTTTATATCGTCTGCAAGCACCCTTTCCAATGTTTTTCGTGTCATATAAAATTATAAGGAAGTTCCTCCGACATGAAACATCCCACTCGCAATAAAATCTGCGAATGGGATGCAACGAGTTTTACATAGCGGAACTTACAGCTCAACTTCCGTTCCGTCCGACCATATTCTCTCAATATTATAAAAATTTCTGTCTTCTTTCGAAAAAATATGTACTACAAAATCGCCGTAGTCGAGCAAAATCCAATGTCCTGTCCTTCCGCCCTCTACTCTTTTGGGATGGATGTCCGCCTTCGCCAGACTTTCCTCTACCGCATCCTGCAGGGCATGCATGTGGTTTTCATTCTTGGCGTCGGTTATTGTAAAATATTCAGATATGGTTGTGAGCTTTGAAATGTCTATTATCTTTATGTCATTTGCCAAATGCTCCTCAAGCGCTTTGTGTGCTGTTTTTACCGCTTCTAAAGTAGTACTCATTATACCTCCTTAAAGTTCTGATAAAATTCATAGGTTTCCTTTGTCAGATTATCTACTACGGTACCTGACCTGTTTAGTTTTTCGATAACTGATTTAACTTCATAAAAAGTCGCCAGATGGAGATTTCTAAATGCACAGGCTCTCATTTCGTTTATATAAGGCAGTTCAGGTCTGCCCGGCTCTATGTAGTCCGCTACATATATTATCTCCTCTAAAAGGCTCATAGAGGGTTTCCCTGTGGTATGACAGGCTATTGCACCAAGTACATCCTCATCGGAAACACCGTATATATTTTTTGCAAAATAAGCCCCGAGCTTACAATGTAAAAGCCCCGGCGAAATTCTTTCGCTTTCGGATATTTCCAGTCCATATTTACCGCACTCCGCTATCATCTCCGACGAACTCATGTACTTTGCACAGTCATGCAAGAGTCCTGCCAGCTCCGCTTTCTTTATATCACAGCCATGTGCCATTGCAAGAGCCGCCGCAGTATATGCTACCCCTAAAGTATGATGAAATCTGGGCTCGGACAGCTTATTCCTCAGCTTATCTCTTATTTCATATATTTCATTCATTACATACCTCTGTTATTAGCCCCCAAATTATTCATGCCATAGGTCAGGGACCGATTAAATATATAATTTCTCTTCAATAATATATATAAGCACATCTTCCGGAATGTCCAGCTTTTCATATTCTCTGCAGCCTGCCTTTATCATATTTCTTATATCGGTTGAAGAAACATTATCAAATTTGAAATCAAACGGAGAGATGGTCACATTATGAAAAGCGGGCTTCAGTACATTTTCAATGTGATTTTCACATTTTTCTATTTCACTTCCTTCTCTGGCAACATAAAGGATGGAACAGTTGTCAAATATGACCTGAGGTTCATGCCAGTCCTCCAAATACAGTACGGAGTCGCCTCCGATAATAAGAAAAAATTCCTCATTCGGAAACTCTTT
This sequence comes from Catonella sp., assembly GCA_041855085.1. GTDB lineage: Bacteria > Bacillota > Clostridia > Lachnospirales > Lachnospiraceae > Catonella. The sequence continues at coordinate 230 of JBHADN010000091.1, read as the reverse complement.
ATTCAACGCAACAAGGGTATCTGAAGTATAGCTCACACTTTCTCTTACCAGTTCAAAATCGGAAGGAAATATATTATTTTCAGATTTTAGGGCAAGCTTCAACATATTGTATCTGTGTGAGCCGTCTACAATATCCTGACCTGTCTTATGCGGCGGAATTTTTGCCGGCATAAGCCACACCTCTGACAGTCCGCCCTCAACGAGCGCTGTTTTTGCAATCCTTATGTGGG
>JBHADN010000090.1:0-9752 GCA_041855085.1 Catonella sp. | reverse complement strand
GTGCTGATAAAAAACGGGGTGGCGGATACCGATATACTCAGGGAAGAAAATGCTACCAATACATACGAAAATTCATATTTTTCAAAAAAATTAACTGAGAGAGCGGGAATTTCAGTTAAAAGAGCGATTATATGTCCGCAGGCATTTCATGCGAGGAGAGCGCTTATGACCTATTCGCATGCCTTCCCGGACACCGAGTTTTTCGTAATTCCGTCCAACACTCAGGGAATAGACCGCAACAACTGGAATAAAAGTGAAAAAAGCATCAAAATAGTGCTTTCAGAGCTTAGAAAATGCGGAGAGTATTTTGAAGAATATTTTATAAGTATGACTGATAAGCAGGGTATACCGACCGGAGAATAAAGCGGCAGAAAGGTTTGATTTATGGCAGGACATAAGATACTTACGGTAGAAAGTGGAAGTATTGCGGAAGAAATAGGTATAGAGGCGGGAGATTTTATAGTCAGCATTAACGGAAACGAGATAAAAGATATTTTTGATTACAGATATCTCTTAAATGACGAAGAACTTACAATCCTCTTTGAGAAAGCTGACGGAGAGGAGTGGGAGATTGATATTGAGAAGGATGAATATGATGATTTAGGGCTGGGCTTCGGCAAAGGGCTTATGGACGAGTATACATCCTGCAGAAATAAGTGTGTATTTTGTTTCATAGACCAGATGCCTCCGGGTATGCGGCAGACATTGTATTTCAAGGATGACGATGCAAGGCTTTCATTCCTGCAGGGAAATTATATAACGCTTACCAATATGTCGGAGGAGGACTTCGAAAGAGTTATAAAATTTAAAATGTCGCCCATAAACATTTCAGTTCATACCACAAATCCTGAACTGCGCTGTCTTATGCTGCACAATCGTTTTGCCGGCAATGTAATGGAAAGAATAAAGGCACTTGCAGAAGCGGGAATAGAGATGAATACGCAGATAGTCTGCTGTAAGGGGTATAATGACGGAGCGGAACTGGACAGAAGCATAAGGGAGCTTTCAGAGTATCTGCCTTATGTCAAGAGCCTTTCGGTAGTGCCGGTGGGGATTACAAAATTCAGAGATGACAAGAAGCTGGCAAAGCTTACAAAGTTTACGCCGGAGGAGTCGATGGAGGTGCTTGTGCAGATACATAAGCATCAGGAAGAGCTGTTAAAAAAGCATGGCACAAGATTTGTGTTTGCAAGCGATGAATGGTATATAATGGCGGACCATCCTATTCCTCCCGCTTCATACTATGAAGGTTTCAATCAGATTGAAAACGGAGTGGGAATGGTAAGGGATTTGTATGACGACATAGTCAAGGCGCTCGAGGACAAAGAACCTACGGATGCAAGTCATACGGTTTCGATTGCAACAGGAACCTTGGTATGCCCGTATATAGAAAAGATGGCTGAACTTGTGACGGATAAATTTAAGGAAGTAAAAGTGCAGACCTTTGCCATAATCAATAACTTTTTCGGCAGCGATATAACGGTTGCGGGGCTTTTAACCGCCACCGACATTATAGACCAGCTTAAGAATAAGGAACTCGGTAAATATCTCCTTATTTCGGATAATCTGCTCAAATCGGGGACAGATGTATTGTTAGATGATTTAACGGTTTCGGATATAGAAAAGGCATTGAACATAACCGTAAGAGTAGTAGGATCTTCGGGAGAGGATTTTGTGGCAGCCATATCGGAGCCGTAAGCGTAAAACTTTACAAAAAGCGTAATATAGAGTAAAATCAATAGGTAATTCGTAGTTAGAACAGATTCAGAGGTGGAAATTGAAACAGGTAGTAGCAATAGTAGGACGCCCGAATGTGGGGAAGTCCACACTTTTTAATAAGCTTGCAGGCAGAGATATATCCATAGTAAAGGATACTCCGGGAGTTACCAGAGATAGAATTTATGCAGATGCGGAGTGGCTCGGCAGGTCATTTACCATAGTGGATACGGGAGGAATAGAGCCCGACACGAGCGATATGATGCTTGCCAATATGAGAGAGCAGGCTGAAATAGCCATAGATACCGCAGATGTGATAGTATTCATAACGGATGCCAAGACAGGACTGGTTGATGCGGATAATCAGGTTGCTCAGATGCTTAGAAAGTCCAAGAAGCCCGTGGTGCTTGTAGTGAACAAGGTGGACAGCCCTGTGAAACAGCAGTCGGATGTTTACGAGTTTTACAATCTCGGGCTCGGAGATCCTGTACCTGTGTCTTCTGTAAACCAGACAGGCATAGGAGATATGCTGGACGAAATTGTCAAGTATTTTCCTGAAAATGAGGCTCAGGACGAAGAGGACGATACTCCAAGGATAGCCATAATAGGCAAGCCGAATGTAGGAAAGTCATCTATAATAAACAAGCTTCTGGGAGAAAACAGGGTAATAGTTTCCAATGTGGCAGGTACAACCAGAGATGCCATTGATACGCGTATAAAAAGGAACGGCAGGGAGTATATAATGATAGATACGGCAGGAATAAGGAGAAAAAGCCGTATCAAAGAGGATTTGGAATATTACAGTATAGTCCGTACCGTTTCGGCGGTAGAAAGGGCGGATGTGGTGGTGCTTGTTATAGACGCTGCGGAGGGAGTTACGGAGAAGGATGCAAAGATAGCAGGCATAGCGCATGAAAAGGGTAAGGGAATAATAGTAGCTGTAAATAAATGGGATTTGATAGAGAAAAATGACAAAACAATGAATGAGCATACCAAGAAGCTCAAAGAGGTGCTTTCTTATATGCCTTATGCGGAATATCTCTTCGTATCTGCAGAAAGCGGCCAGCGCCTTAACAAGATATTTGAACTTATAGATGTGGTTGTGCAGTACCATGCTATGAGGGTTTCCACGGGTGTGCTTAACGACATACTGGCAGAAGCGGTAGCTATGCAGCAGCCTCCTACTGATAAGGGAAGAAGGCTGAAAATATTCTATATAACACAGGTTTCGGTAAAACCGCCTACATTTATACTTTTTGTGAACAGTAAGAAGCTTATGCATTACTCTTATACCAGATATATAGAAAATAAAATAAGGGAGGCATTCGGATTTACAGGAACACCTCTTCGCTTCATAATAAGAGAAAGAAGCGCGGATGATGAAATGAAGATACATTGATGTATCGTATTCGGACAGTTCGGGCGTTATAAAATCGGAATTTAAAAGTGATACAATGTTACAAAGGGGTAGAAGATGTTAAGTGCGATTGCTGTTGTTTTGGGATATTTTTTTGGTAACTTTCCTACAGGGCTTATAGTCGGAAAGATTAACAACATAGACATAAGGCAGGAGGGAAGCGGCAACATAGGTTCTACCAATGCTCTCAGAACCTTAGGTTTTTTAAGAGGCGGGCTTCCTACACTGATTGGGGATATACTTAAGGTTTTTATCCCCTGCATCATAGTAAAGTATTATCTTTGTGCAGGGCTTACGGGGAATGAACTGGGGCTTTTCGGTACGGATTATTATGTGCTGCTGTGCGGTTTCGGAGTTGTATTGGGGCATAACTTCCCTGTTGTACTGGGATTTAAGGGAGGTAAGGGTATAGCCTGTACGGGCGGAGCTTTGCTGATTTTTAATTTTCCTATGACAATGATACCTTTGGCAGTCCTGGTCTTGGTAACATATTTTACAAGATATGTTTCTTTAGGATCTATCTGTGCGTTGATATCCTTTCCTGTTGCGACAGCATTTTTTTACAAAGGTCAGTGGGCATTGGTTGCGGTAGCGACAATATTTACCATACTTGGTGTGGTAAGACACAGCGCCAATATAAAAAGGCTCATGAATGGAACTGAAAATAAATTTGGACAAAAAAAGAAATAAGCCGGAGGAAGTTATGGGCAAAAATATAGCAGTACTTGGGGCAGGAACTTGGGGGAGCGCATTAACAATTTTGTTGAAAAACAATGGTCATAAGCTTACGCTTTGGACGGCGTTGCAGAAGGAGTTTGAGGAACTGAAGTCCTCAAGGACGGTAAAAAATCTTAAGGGAGCGGTGTTATCCGAGGATATTGAGATTTCAGATAATATGGAAGAAGCGCTGAAGGATAAAGATTTAATAGTGTTTGCGGTAGCATCTCCTTTTGTGAGGCGTACAGCGGCACTTGCAGCACCTTTTGCAGACAGAAAAGTACCTGTTGTAAATGTAGCAAAGGGTATAGAGGAAGATACTCTTAAGACTCTTACGGAGATTATAGAAGATGAATTTGCCGCATTTAACGGAGATAAGGGAATTGTTGCGGTGCTTTCGGGGCCAAGCCATGCGGAAGAGGTATCTGTAGGAATGCCTACTACTGCCGTTGTAGGGGCAAAATCAAGGGAGGTTGCCTGCTTTATACAGGATATATTTATGTCGGAGAGATTCAGAGTGTATACAAGCCCCGACATAATCGGAATAGAGCTTGGCGGCGCTCTTAAAAATGTCATAGCGCTTGCCGCCGGGGTTATAGACGGTATAGGACTTGGCGACAATGCTAAAGCGGCGCTTATTACAAGAGGCATTGCTGAAATAGGAAGCCTCGGGATGAAGCTTGGAGGAAAGCTGGAAACCTTTGCAGGACTTTCCGGAATAGGCGATCTTATAGTTACCTGTTGTTCCGTACATAGCCGCAATCACAATGCAGGAGTTCTTATAGGTCAGGGAAAATCTATGAAGGAAGCTATGGAGGAAGTAGGACAGGTTGTAGAAGGCGTGCACTCTGCAAGAGCCGCGTACAAACTTGCCGAACTTAACGGAGTGGATATGCCTATAGTTGAGAAAATGAACGAGGTTTTATTTGAAGGGAAAAGCCCTACAGAAGCGCTGAGCGAGCTGCTTTTAAGAGATAAAAAGGATGAGCATACCGGTTTTGAATGGAACAGCTAGAGAGAAGGATACGATGGAGATAGATGTAGAAGCATTGACGCCTATGATGAAGCAATATTATGAAGTAAAAAAAGAATACAGTGATTGTATTCTTTTTTATAGAATGGGCGATTTTTATGAGATGTTTTTTGAGGATGCGCTTACTGCCTCAAAAGCCCTAGAGATAGCACTTACCAAAAGGGCGTGCGGGAATTATAATACCGCTCCTATGTGCGGTGTACCCTTTCATGCGGTTGACAGATACCTGAACCAACTCATACAGCAGGGGTTTAAGGTGGCAATATGCGAACAGGTGGAAGATCCTAAGACCGCAAAGGGACTTGTAAAGCGTGAAGTCATACGAGTGGTTACTCCGGGAACGAATCTTGATACTTCCGCACTTGAGGAAACAAAGAATAATTTTCTTATGGGTATAATGGCGGTAAATGAGGAATATGGAATAGCTCTTGCAGATGTTTCCACAGGGGAGTTTCTTGTAAGTGAGTTAGTCGGGACTAAGGAGCTTTTGGATGAGATAACAAAGTTTGAACCGGCGGAGATAGTGTGCAACGAAAGCCTGATATTTTCAGCGGTTTTAAGCAAAGAGTTTTTAGAAAAGAGGAGGATAACGGTTACTGCCCTTGAAAGAAGATATTATGAGTCCGCATCGGCTTCAAATATCCTGAAAAAACATTTTAAGGTGGAAACACTTGACGGACTCGGACTGCGGGGAATGGGAAATGCGGTATGCGCTGCAGGAATGGTGCTTGCCTACCTCTATGAAACACAGAAGAACGAGCTTTCACAAATATTTACAATAAAACCTTATTCCAACAGCGCTTATATGATTTTGGACGGCTCTACAAGAAATAATCTCGAACTTACCGAAACGATAAGGGATAAAAACAAGAGAGGTTCTCTGCTGTGGGTATTGGATAAGACAAAGACGGCTATGGGAGCGAGGCTTCTTAGAAGTTTTCTGGAGCAGCCCCTTGTAAAAAAGAGCGATATAGAAAAGCGGTTGGATGCGATAGAGGCATTTAATAACAATGTTATTACAAGGGAAGAGATAAGAGAGTATTTAAACTCGGTGTATGACATAGAAAGACTTATGGCGAAGATTTGTTATAAAAGCGCCAACCCCAGAGATTTAACGGCATTTATGACTTCCATAGAATATCTGCCGGCGGTTAAAACCTTAATAAAAGAGTTTAATGCGGATTTGATAAGGGAATTTGACGGAATGCTGGATACTCTTTCGGACCTTTACGAGAGGATAAAAACTGCAGTAGTGGAAGAGCCGCCTATATCAATCAGGGAAGGGCACATAATAAAAGAAGGCTACAATGAGGAAATAGACAGGCTGAGAAGAGCGAGCACGGAGGGAAAGACGCTGGTAAGTGAGCTCGAAAATGAAGAGAGAGAGCGCACCGGCATTAAAAATCTAAAGATAAAGTATAACAGAGTTTTCGGTTATTACATTGAAGTGACAAACTCCTATAAGGATCTGGTACCTGAGGACTGGACAAGGAAGCAGACCTTAAGCGGAGCGGAGAGATATATAAACCCTAGACTTAAAGAGTTTGAAAATATGATACTGGGAGCGGAAGAAAGGCTTGTAAGTCTTGAGTATGAGCTTTTTTCGGAGCTTCGTGACAGTATCGCGGCTGAGATAGTAAGAATAAGCAGAACCGCAAAAGCAATAGCGGGCATAGATACCTTTATTTCGCTGTCGGTAGTGGCAGGAAGCGAGAATTTTGTGCGCCCTGCGATAAACGAAAACGGGATAGTGGAAATAAAAGATGGCAGGCATCCTGTAGTAGAAAAAATGATGTCTGGCGACGGCTTTATAGTAAATGATACCTATCTGGACAACGAAGCGGACAGAATATCAATAATAACGGGGCCGAATATGGCAGGTAAGTCTACTTATATGCGACAGACAGCCATCATAGTGCTTATGGCTCAGATAGGGAGTTTCGTGCCTGCATCAAAAGCAGATATCGGTATTTGTGACAGGATATTCACTAGAGTAGGAGCTTCGGATGACCTCGCAAGCGGTCAGTCGACCTTTATGATGGAAATGACGGAGGTAGCCAATATCCTTAGAAATGCAACCAAGGACAGCCTGCTGATACTTGATGAGATAGGCAGAGGTACGAGCACATTTGACGGACTGTCCATAGCCTGGGCGGTAGTTGAGTATATAAGTAACCCAAGGCTTTTGGGAGCAAAGACACTTTTTGCCACTCATTATCATGAACTTACAGAGCTTGAGGGCAAACTTCCGAATGTAAATAACTACTGTATTGCAGTAAGAGAAGATGGGGATAATATAGTATTTCTCAGAAAGATAGTAAAGGGAGGTGCGGACAAGAGCTACGGAATACAGGTGGCAAGGCTAGCAGGAGTGCCGGATGCGGTTATAGAGAGGGCAAAGGAGATAGCTGCGGAGCTTGACAGCAACGATATACTGGAAAAGGCGAAAAAGCTTGAAGTAAAGCAGGGGGGAAGCCGCTATGGCAGGGAGTATATTGAAAATCGAAATGTTATAGAATTTCTTTCCGAAACAGGAGGAATGCCGGACAAAAATGAAGAAAAGAGAATGTTAAAAAATAGACAAATAGATGAAAACCAGCTTTCGTTTTTCGGCTCGGCAAAAAATGAGGATGTAATAGTAGAACTTATGAATATGAAACTTGAGGAATTATCGCCCATTGACGCGCTCAATAAGCTGTATTCTATGCAAAAAATAGTTAAGAGCAGGGGGCTTTAAGGAGTAAAAAAGTGGCAATAATAAATGTTCTGGATAAAGATACAATCAACAAGATAGCTGCAGGAGAGGTTATAGAAAATCCTGCGGCGGTAGTAAAGGAGCTTGTGGAAAATGCGATAGATGCGAAGGCTAATTCCGTTACCGTGGAAATAAAGGACGGAGGAACCTCGCTCATAAGGGTTACCGACAATGGAAAGGGTATAGGAAGTGACGACATCAGAACTGCCTTTTTGCCGCATGCCACGAGCAAGATAAGAACTGCGGAGGATTTGATAAGAGTTTCAAGTCTGGGATTCAGGGGAGAAGCGCTCGCCAGCATATCGGCTATAAGCGAAACGGAGGTGCTGACTAAGACGGCGGAGGAAATAAGCGGCTTCAGATATACTATCTCGGGAGGTAAGGAACTGGGCTTAGAGCCTGTAGGAACGCCGGAAGGCTCTACATTTATAATAAAAAATATATTTTATAATACTCCGGCAAGAAAAAAATTTTTGAAGACTGATGCGACAGAGGGAAGATACATAAGCGAGGTTATGGAGCATGTAGCGGTAAGTCATCCGGAGGTGGCTTTCAAGTTTATTGCAAACGGTCAGATTAAACTTCAGACACTTGGAAGCGGCAGTCTTAAAGATGTGCTGTTTTACATATACGGCAGGGAAACTACCAATAATATAATAGCTGTCAATAATCCCGATATTGAGGGAGAATTGCTAAACGGCTTTTCTGTAAGGGGATATATAGGTAAGCCGTCGCTTACAAGAGGCAACAGAGAGTATGAAAATTATTTTATAAATGGAAGATTTATAAAAAATAAGGTAGTAACCCGAGCGATTGAGGACGCATATAAGGCTTTTCTTATGCAGCACAGATATCCTTTCACCTGTCTGCTTATATCCGCCGACAGTTCTCTGATAGATGTAAATGTACACCCGGCAAAACTTGAAGTAAGGTTTAGTGATGCCGAGAGTGTTTATAAACTTATTTATAATGAGGTTGACAAGGCGCTCAGAAATAAAGATTTGCTTTTTGATGCGGGAGAAGAACAGGCGAAGGACAAAAAGCCGCTCACGAGAGAGTTTAATCTGGATAAAAAGCCGGAAAAGAGCAATATATATACAATACCTGACATTCCTATGCCTGAGCCGTTTGAGAGGAACAGTCAGACGGAGTGGAGAAAAGAGCTTAAGCCTGTGTTTAAGCAGGAAAATTTCGTTGCGGAAAGCAGAAAGACGGAACCTGAAAAACCTGTCATAGTGCATGAAGTGTATGCTCCGATTGCGGAATCGAGTATAGAAAAGGATAATAGTGCAGTTTCAGAAAGCTTTAAGAGCCACGAAGTTAAAAACCCTGCCCCGATTTATACATCCGAGATAAAATCTGTTGTGGAAAAGAGAAGTAAAGAGGCGGAAAACGGCTACAAAGGGGGTATATTTGCCGCCAAAGCGCTTCCTGATATAAAGCTGGTAGGTCAGATATTCGGTACTTACTGGATAATGGAGTATGACGGCAATGTTTATATGATTGACCAGCATGCCGCTCACGAAAAAGTAATGTATGAGAGATTTATAAGAGAAATGGATAAAAAGAAGGTGGCTTCACAAAATCTGCTGCCGCCGGTTGTTATCACTCTTTCTGAAAGTCAAAGGCTTATAGTGGAAGAAATAAGAGAGCATCTTGAAGAGCTGGGCTTTGAGGTGGAGGAGTTCGGAGGCAACGAGTATGTCATAAAGGCGGTTCCTACAGAACTTTTGGGTATGAGTGAAAGAGATATGTTCATCGACATAATTGATCAATATTCGCTGGAGGGAAGAAAGTCCACTCCCGATACGGTGCTTTCAAAACTTGCTACGATGGCTTGCAAGGCTGCCGTAAAGGGGAATATGAAGCTCTCCGAAACTGAAGCGAAGAAGCTTATTGAGGAGCTTATGATGCTTGACAATCCGTATAACTGTCCGCATGGCAGACCTACTATGATATTTATGAGCAAAGGGGATGTGGAAAAGAAATTTAAAAGGTAGGTATTTTAAATTTCGATTATTCAAACCGCAGGAGCAAATTCGAATAAGACTTTAAAATTAAAAGTTTAACCGATTTGCGTCTGCGGTTTAATTATTTTATAATAATTTTCTATG
>JBHADN010000089.1:0-4203 GCA_041855085.1 Catonella sp. | reverse complement strand
GTCAATAAGAGAGAATACGGAAGACTTATGCAGTACATAAGACAGACGGATCCGGATGCCTTTCTTACGGTATATACGGTAAACGAAATAGTTTATAAGCCGAAAACGAAGGCTTCGCAAAGGCAGGGAGAGGACACTAAATATGTTACTTGAAATTAACTATCAATTATATTAGAATTATATAATATAGAAATTTTGATGAATATTTTCGGAAGGAAGATAAAGCGTTGGCAGATATAAATAATACACAGTATTTTAAAGAAGTGAGCGCAGAACCTAAAATAGGGGTTGGAGAGGTAATACAGTCGGTATATGATGCCCTCAGCGAAAAGGGGTATAATCCGGTAAATCAGATTGTAGGGTATATTATGTCCGGAGATCCGACATATATAACCAACCACAACGGCGCAAGAAGTATGATAATGAAGGTGGAGAGAGATGAACTGGTTGAGGAACTTATGGAGCATTATATAGCTTCTTTTTCCTCAAATAAAAAGTCCGAGTTCAAGGTTAAGCGCTGATGAGAATTTTAGGTCTGGATCTTGGCTCCAAGACCTGCGGTGTTGCCATAAGCGATGAACTTTTGCTTACGGCGCAGGCGCTTGAAGTCATAAGAAGAAAAGAAGAAAACAAGTTAAGACAAACTCTGGCAAGAATAAAAGAGATTGTGGATGAATACGGTATTGACAGTATAGTTTTGGGATATCCGAGGAACATGGACGGTACAGCCGGCAGACGGTGTGAGCTTTCGGAGGAGTTTGCAAAAAAACTGGAGGCAAGGACAGGTATAAAGGTCATATTGTGGGATGAAAGACTTACCACGGTAAGCGCGCATGAGGTTATGATTGAAGCGGGGCTGAGCAGGGAAGAACGGGAAAAAGTAGTTGATAAGGTGGCGGCTGCGTTTATTTTGGAGGATTTTTTAAATTCAAATTATCCAAAGGGGAACAGTAGCCCGGTGTGACGGCAGTCGGAAAGAAAAGAGGAAATTATGTCGGATAATGCAGAAATCAGAAAGATTGAATTTGTAGACGAGGAAGGCGCAGAGAGGGATTTGTATGTGCTTGCGCAGACTAGGATAGCGGGGATAGACTACCTTCTTGTGTCTGATGAGGAGGCAGAGGAAGACGGGGATGAAGATATAACCATCCCGGTGTTTGTTATCAGGGAAGATCCTGATGCGGAGGATGATGAAAATGTCTGCTACAGCGTGGTGGATGATGAGAAAGAACTGGATATTGTAACAAAAGTCTTTTCAGAGATACTTGATGATGTAGACTTTGATATAGAAGACTGATTATTAGTGAAGTATATCAGAACCTGAGAAAATAGGGTAAGGACATGCAAAACGAAAAAGAAAACGAGAAATTTAAAGCCCTGCTTAAGTCCAAAGGACTTAAGGTAACGGGACAGAGGCTTGCGGTTTTAAAAATACTGCAGGAGAGAGTGGATGAGCATCTTACGGCGGAGGAAATATTTGCGCTGGTAAGGGCGGAACATCCTGATATTGGTTTAGCTACGGTTTATCGCACCATTCTGCTGCTTTCGGATATGGGTCTTATAGATAAACTGAGTCTTGATGACGGCTTCATAAGATATGAAATAGGCAGGTCATCTGCAAGTGGTCACAGGCATCATCACTTAATTTGCCTTGTTTGCGGTAAAGTATTTTCTTTCGAAAAGGATTTTATGGAACCTCTTGAAAATGAAATAGCTAAGCTTACAGGATTTCAGGTGGTAAACCATGAGGTTAAACTTTTCGGATATTGCAGGGACTGCAAAGAAACCAAGAAGCAGGACTGATTTACTCCTGATTATTTAAGGAGGAAAAAATGTCGGAATTTTCAAATGACAAAAAAAATGATAAGAAACTTCCAAAGATTGTAGAAAGTATAGGGAGGGCGGCAAACAGGTACAGAAAGAGCAAAAAGGAAACAGAGGCGGCAGCAAAAAAGGAAAAAGCGGAAGAAACGGTTAAAATCGTAAAGAAGCAGTCCAAGACGGAGAAAACCAAAAGTATTCTGCCGAAGCCTAAGAAGACGACAAAGAAGGCTGCGGATACGGTGCAGAACAGTCCGGTTGAAATAGAGATAGAGAAGCTGCCTGCCATTTCAAAGATGCCGAAAGAGGTAGTAAGGGAGATAAAGCCGAGGAAAACCCTAAAAGAGCTGAAAAAGGCATCAAAGGGGCTTAAAATCATACCTCTCGGAGGACTCGAGCACATAGGAATGAACATTACCGCCTTCGAATATGAAGAAAGTATAATAGTGGTGGATTGCGGAATGGCATTTCCGGAGGATGATATGTTGGGTATTGACTGTGTGATACCTAATGTAAACTACCTGAAGAAGAATATAGACAGAGTCAAGGGCTTTGTCATAACCCACGGGCATGAGGACCATATAGGTGCACTTCCGTATATATTAAAGGATATAAATGTTCCGGTATATGCTACAAGGCTTACGACTGCAATAATTGAGAGTAAGCTCAGCGAGCGGAATATGCTTAAAACCACCAAGAGAAAAATAGTAAAATACGGGCAGTCCATAAATCTGGGCTGTTTCAGGATAGAGTTCATAAGAACAAACCACAGTATAAGTGATGCGGCGGCACTGGCAATCTACTCTCCTGCCGGAACGGTAGTGCATACGGGAGATTTCAAGGTGGACTATACTCCCGTATTCGGAGATCCGATAGATTTACAAAGACTCGGAGAAATAGGGCGTAAAGGAGTGCTTGCGCTTATGTGCGAGTCTACAAATGTACTCAGACCGGGTTTTACTATGTCCGAAAAGTCGGTAGGAAAGACATTTGACAGTATTTTTGCAGAGAATAAAAACAACAGAATCATAGTTGCGACCTTCGCATCCAATGTTGACAGAGTGCAGCAGATTATAAATTCTGCGGAAAACTTCGGCAGAAAAGTTGTGGTGGACGGGCGGAGTATGGTAAACATACTTACTATCGCAAGAGAGCTCGGCTATATAACCATAAAAGAAAACACCCTTATAAGCATAGACCAGATGAAGGATTATTCGGATGAACAGCTTGTGCTTATAACTACGGGAAGTCAGGGAGAAGCTATGGCTGCCCTTTCCAGGATGGCGGCGTCAATACATAAGAAAGTTACAATAAAACACGGAGATACTGTAGTTTTCAGTTCAACTCCGATTCCGGGCAATGAGAAGTCCGTATCAAGAGTCGTAAACGAACTTTATTTAAAGGGAGCTAAGGTATTGTTTCAGGATGCCCATGTATCGGGACATGCCTGTCAGGAGGAGATAAAACTCATTTACTCCCTTATTAAGCCTAAGTATTCCATTCCGATACACGGAGAATACAGACATCTGGTAAAGCATGCGGAACTTGCGGAGGAAATGGGAATACCTAAGGAAAATATTTTTGTATTGAAAAACGGAAGCGTACTTGAAATAAAAGAAAAAGGCGGTAAGGTCACAGACCAGATGGAATGCAAGGGCGTTATGGTGGACGGACTGGGCATAGGTGATGTGGGCAATTCCGTAATGCGTGACAGACAGAAACTTTCAGAGGACGGACTTATTATTGTATCCCTTTCTATGGGCAGGGGAAGCACGCAGGTTTTGTCCGAGCCTGAAATAGTTACCAAGGGCTTCATATATGTAAAGGAGTCCGACGGAGTTATGAAGGATGCTATGAGCATAGTAAATGAGGCGCTTACCAAATGTCACAGCAAGGGCGTTGTGGAGAGAAACCGTATAAAGAATGAGATAAGGGATTCTCTCAGCGACTACATTTGGAAGAATATGAAGCGTTCGCCTATGATAATAACTGTAATAACGGACATAGAGTATTAAAACGGGAGGTGGTATATTGGCAGGCAGGAGAAGTACGGGGAGGATTGTATTAAATATATTCGGAGCGGTAATACACATCTTTCTTAACATTATATTTTACATAGCGGTAGTTTATGTAATTACAAAGGCAAGCCAATATGCAGCCGACTTTGCTTATCAGGTATTCGGCTCGGTATCCGTTACCCAAAATGCAGGCACAAGTACCGAGATTATAATAAGTAAGGGCGACTCAACAATGAAGGTTGCAGGCGACCTTGAGAGCAAGGGATTGATAAAGAATAAGTATTCTTTTTATGTGAGGGCGAAGCTGACCAAGCAGAATATATTACATGGCACATATAAAGTAAGCAGCGATATGGATTATGAT
>JBHADN010000088.1:0-2899 GCA_041855085.1 Catonella sp. | reverse complement strand
TGAAAAGAAAGAAGAATTTTGTTCTTGCGATTGCGTTGTCATTGGGTATGGTGTTAACAGCCTGCGGGCAAACGACGGAAACAACTGTAAAGGATAAGCTTACAATAAAGGAGGCTGTAAAGAGCAGTATTACGGAGAATAAGGAAGAAGCGCCGGAGAGTGAAGGCATACAGTCTTACGAGGCTCAGACCATAAAGGACAAGCCTGCAGTTAAAGACGATTTTTATACTTATATGAATTATGAGTACCTTACAGGCACAAAAATTCCGGAGGGAGAGAGCAGCAACAGCAATTTTGATGACTTGGCAAAAAAGACAAGGAGTTCTATAACTGCTCTTATAAATGAACTTAACGGTAAGTATGAAACTTTAAGGGCTGGCAGCGATGAGAAAAAGGTAGTGGATTTTTATAATGCTGCCGTGAATTTTGCAAAGAGAGATGAGCTGGGCTTGAGTCCTGTTTCCGCTTATTTGGAAAATATAAGAGGCGCAAAGTCTATAAAAGATATTGCCGGCTTTATAGAAGAGAATTTCGGCAGAGGATACGGGCAGCTTGTGCGCTTCGTGGTGGATAAGGACCTAAAAAATGAGAGCAGGCATGCTCTTTACATTATGGATCCTCAGATAGGAATTGAAAAAAATTACTATTCCGGGCAGGATGATTTCTCAAAGAAGATAAGAGAGGCTTATTTAGCATATACAGAGAAACTGCTTGTTATTCTCGGCTACGAAAAAGAATCGGCGGCAAAAAGAGCAAATGAGGTTTATGAGTTTGAGAAGAAAATTATAGAAGCTTCCTTAGATCAGGAAGAGAAGATGGATTTTGAGAAGACCTACAATCCTGTGAGTATGGAGGAACTTGGAAATCTTACGGGAAATTTCCCTCTTGCCAAGGCTCTTGAGAAGAACGGGGTAAACGATACTCATGTGGTAATTGCAGAGCAGCCTAAAATGCTCAAAACTTTAAATAGTCTGTTTACGGATGAAAATTTAGAGATTGTTAAGAGTCTAATGGAGCTGGATATTGTAAAAAAGAACAGCGCGGCTCTGTCAAGAGAGGTGCTCACGGCGGAGGCGGAGTATAATGCGGCTTTTGAAGGTGTATTATCTGCTGAAAGCGATGAGGAATTGGCATACGGTATTACCGACAAGGTATATGGAGAGAGCCTCGGGAAACTGTATGTAGAAAGATATTTCTCCCCTGAAACCAAGGAAAAAGTCACAAATATGGCGAAGGAGATAATAGAAACCTATAAAATGCGACTTGGAGAAGTGGACTGGATTAGTGAAACAACAAGAAAAGGGGCACTTAAAAAGCTTGATACTCTTGGTTTGAAAATAGGATATCCGGATGAGTGGAGGGATTTTTCCGATACAGTTGTAAGGTCGTATGATGAGGGCGGAAATCTTGTAGAAGCCATAGAGTCTATGACTCAGCACAATACAAATGTAAGTTTCGGCAAGCTCTCAAAAGCTCCTGACAGAAGAGAATGGGCTATGACGGCACATTATGTGAATGCGGCATATAATCCGCTTGCCAATGATATTACATTTACGGCGGCGATATTGCAGGCGCCTTTCTACTCTCCGGAGAGAAGCGATACGGAGAATCTGGGAGGTATAGGTACGGTAATAGGCCATGAAATTTCTCATGCATTTGACAATGCAGGCTCAAAGTTTGATGAAAACGGCTCATTAAAGAACTGGTGGACAGAGGAAGACTTGAAGAGGCTGCAGGAAAAAGCGGATAAGGCGGCAGCAATATATTCAGCTCTGGAAGTAGTAGACGGGCATTATGTAAACGGAGATATTTCCACGGGAGAGATTATGGCAGACCTTGGAGGTATGACGGTTGTTCTTGATATAGCCGCAAGGAAGAAGCTGGATACTAAAAAAATATTTGAAAGCTATGCGTCGGTATGGAGGTCTGTAAATACCAAGGAGGCTCTTATTGCCGGACTTACAGATGAACATCCTCCTACAAAATTCAGGGTTAACAATATTGTAAACCTTATGGACGAGTTTTACAAAGTTTTTGATATAAAGGAAGGCGACGGCATGTATGTAAAGCCGGAGGACAGACTTAAGGTGTGGTAATATCGGGAAAGGTTAAAAGAGGAGCGGCAGCCTATGAATTTGATTGTGGCGGTGGATGATAACTGGGCAATTGGTTTTAACAACAGACTTCTTTATCACATTCCTGCTGATAAGGCATTTTTTAAGGAAAAAACAACAGGCAAGACGGTTATTATGGGAAAGAATACTTATAATTCTCTTCCTGACGGCAAGCCTTTGCCGAACCGAAAAAACATTGTTTTAAGCACAACCTTGCAGGATGAGAGCTGTACATGCTGTAGAAGCAAAGAGGAGCTGTGGGATGAGCTTAGCGGGAGGAATACGGAAGATATATTTCTGATAGGCGGAGAAATGCTGTATAAAGAGTTTTTTAGATACTGTAAAATTGCCTATGTGACCAAAATACTGAAAAAAGCGGAGCCTGCCGACAGATTTTGTCCTAACCTCGACAGCATGCCTGATTGGAAGCTGAGGGAAGAGGGGAAAATACAGAAACATGAGGACATATATTTTCAATTCTGTACTTATTACAACGATAAGGCGGATTATTTTACAATCAATCACATGAAACGATGAAAGGAAGACTAAACGGATGGAAAATGTAAAAGCGGAAAGGGAAAAATTAACGGCTCTGCGGTGGTACGACATACTTATCGTGACCATTATTATGTTCAGCGCGGCTATGTATACCTCTTTCGGGCAATATCAGGCATTAGTGAATAATACTGTAACATTAGAGCAGAATATTACATTTGACGCTACGCAAAATTATCAGTCAATCATAAACCAGACCTGCTGGCTGGTGCTTGCAATTGCATATCTGT
>JBHADN010000087.1:0-7171 GCA_041855085.1 Catonella sp. | reverse complement strand
TGTCCGTACGGCGGTATTTTACTTGCACCCGTTATTATTTCATCTATGTTTACATCTCCGTAAACATATACATCCCATCGCTTCATAGTATAATTCCTCTACAATCAATATAGTTGCCCCGTACAGAGCAACTATGAAATAAGCACAGATGTGCCTGAAAATATTGTTATCATTTGACTGCACCGATCATTATTCCGCTTGCAAAATATTTCTGTACAAACGGATAGATAAGCAGTATAGGCACTGTTGTTATAACTACCGCAGCCATTTTCAGCGAGTCCGAGGTTACCGTACTTGCACCCTGAACAAGTGCCTGCGCAACGCTTGAGATATCTTTTTGCGCCGCTGACATAGCCCTTGCAAGCATCTGCTGAAGTACAGTCTGTACCGGCCACTTGTCGCTGCTGGTCATATAAAATGCTCCCGAAAACCAGTCATTCCAGTGGTTTACCGCAGTATACAGGCCTATAACGGCTATAACAGGCTTGGAGAGAGGCATGATAATTCTGAAATATATACCGAAGTATCCGCAGCCGTCAAGCTTTGCCGACTCTTCCAGACTGCTCGGTATTCCCTCAAAATATGCCCTCATCATAAGCAAATAAGTTACGCTTACAAGGCTAGGTACAACATATACCCAAAAACTGTTTAACAGATTAAGATTTTTGTACTGAATATATGTAGGTATCATTCCGCCGCCGAAGAGCATTGTAAAGGTTATGAGTACCGTAATTACCTTAACTCCCGGCAGTTTCTTTTCTTTCAGCGCAAAAGCGGCAAGTGAAGTAACTGCAAGTGAGAGCAGAGTGCCTATAACCACTCTCAGTATGGTGTATTTGTAACCGTTCATTATGCTTCCGTCGCTGAACACTTCCTTAAAATTGCGGAGTGTAAAGCTTCTCGGGAAGAAGTACACTCCTCCCTTTGCCGCATCCGCACCTTCATTGAAAGAAAGAGCAAGCACATTCAGACAGGGTAAAATAATCACAAGGCAAAGCGCCGTTATCAAAAGTATGATTATGGACTGAATAATTCTGTCTACAGTATTATACCTTATCTTGTTTTTTTTGCTAACCTTTATTTTTTCTGTCGCTTCCATCTATGTACCTGCTCTTTCATAAAATATACTTCTAAAAACTAGTAGAACTGTATAGCGCTAGGATCTTCCTTGTAAATTTCTTCGAGTTTTGCCTTAAACTGCTCGTTTCCTGCAGAAATAAGCTGATTGCGGAAAGACTCGATAATAGTCTTAACCTCGGCGTCATCCTTAGCAAAGAATGCCTGAATAAGTGTTTCCTGATAGTTAAGCAAATCCATCTGCGCCTTTATATCCTCAAGTCCTGTTGATGTAAGATATGCGGTAGCCTTAAGTCCCTGAACTTCCTTGTATTCTCTAGGATACTGCTTTGCTATCTCTACACTTCTCTTGAATGCCGCTCCACTTCCTGAGCCCGGTCTTGTTTCTCCGAAGTTTCCGAGATGATTTACATTTGTAAGCATAAATTCAAAGAAGTAGTTTGCCGAACCGCCGAAAGCCGCTCCTACGCTGTTTATAAGCCAATCTATATCGCCGTCGTTCAGCTTCTGTGATACTTCCTCGGTTATAACAGGCTTGCCGTCCTTAAGTGTGTAGGAAAGTCCTTCTACACCGTATTCTGCAAGCAACTGTCCTTCAACTGACGACAAATAGTCAAAAAACTTGAAGATTTCTTCAGGCTTTTCAGCATCCGCCGATATTGCCCAGCAACCGCGCTGTTTCTTTCCTGAAACAACAGTTTTGTTATCTCCTGAAACATTGTTAAGAGGTCCTACAGGAATCCAATCCTCAGACTGATGTATAATATTTTCGTAGTTGTGAACATCTGCTATGATAGCCGAGTTAAGGCTCTTGCTTACTTCCTCCGCACGGGTGGAGTCCATTGTAAAATACTCAGGATTCATAAGTCCTTCAGCAAGGAGCTTTCTTACATAGCTGATTTTGTCGAATACATAGTCGGTTTCAGCCTCGTGCTTAATCTTGCCGTCTTTCTTATCTATGTTGTATCCGCCTATAGCACCCTTTCCGCTTACACCCCAGTTAAGTTCGGCTATATTGAATGCAAGCGAGTCATACGAGCCGCCCCAGTACTTAGGTCCCAATGGCCATACATCATTTCCGTTGGCATCCTTAAATCCGCCCTCTTTAATCTTAACAAGAAGATTGTAGAAGTCTTCGGATGTTCTTATATCCGCAGGATTTATTCCCAATTTATCCGCTATGCTCTTCTGGATATATGGTCCGCCTAAGTAAGCATCCTCAGGAATGTACTCCGTAGAGCGGTCAATCTCTTCTATCTTCATAGGAAGAAGATATACGGCACCGCCGAAATCCTCTCTGAACACGATGTTTTTATAGCTGTCCCTCGGAAGATAGCCCTCTTCATAATATTTCTTATAAACCGATGACTCCTTCATCATACCGGAAACATCAGCGAACATGCCTTCCTTTGCCGCCTTGAGAAGCAGAGGAAACTCAGGTCTTGTGGAGTCGTCAAGATAGGAAATGATAACATCCGGAATAGTTCCTGCCGCAAGCTGTGAAGCAAGCACCTTCGCATCGCTGTCGCCCGGAGTATACTGGATGTTCAGCTTTATGCCCGTACGCTTTGTAAGCTCCTGCATTACAGGTGTGTTATTGAAGTCCTTCGGCAGACTGTAGCCTATATCGTCTACATATGCCTGAATGTTGATAGTTCTGTCTGCAATGAAGGTACTTGGCTTTCCGTCATCGCTCTGTGCAGTTGCAGAAGTGCTGCCTGTTGTTGCGGTGCTCGCTGTATTGCCCGTACTGCTCTTAGTTCCCCCCGAAGAGCTTCCGCATCCGCTTAACATACCGACTGCCATACCTCCTGCAAGAAGCAGCGCCCACATTTTTTTGAGATTTTTAGTTTTCATTTTGTCAACCTCTCTTTCTTTTTTTATATAATCTTAAGCTTACCATAAACTGACTTCTGTAAGCTTTTTGCAGATTTTATTGGTAATAATAACCATCACTAATCCTACAACGCCCTGTATGAGTCCTATTGCAGTAGCATATCCGAACTGCCCTCCCTGAAGTCCCACTCTTACCACATAGGTGTCAAGAGTATCGGCAAGCTGCATATTTCCCGGAGTTCTGAGCAGATAAATCTGTTCAAAGCCTGACGAGAGAAGTCCTCCCACGCCCATAATAAACAGCAGGCCTATAGTGCCTCTTATACCGGGCAGGGTAATGTGCCACATTCTCTTAAGTTTGCCGCAGCCGTCCATCTGAGCCGCCTCATAAAGCGAGGTGTCCACGCTGCTTATTGCGGCAAGGTAAATAATTGAATCCCAGCCTATGTTTCTCCAAAGATCCATGGAAAAAAGTATAGTCAGGAAATACTTTGCCTCCATCAGAAAAAATGTACTTCCATCTCCACCCATTCCTGCAATAATCTGGTTAATTACACCGTTGTTCGGAGCAAGCAGTCTTTGAATCATTGTAACTATGATTACGCTTGAGAGAAAGTGCGGCAGATAGGTAATGGTCTGGCTTACCTTCTTAAATGTCATATTTTTAAGTTCATTTAAAAGGAGAGCAAGTATTATCGCAAAAGGAAACTCAAGCACACATTTTATAAAGCCTACCGTCAGCGTGTTTTTTATCAGTCTGAGGCTGTCATAGCTGTTAAAAAATGTTTCAAAATATCTGAAACCTACAAAAGGGCTACCCCATATTCCCTTTCTGAACGAATAATCCTTAAATGCCAGAATGTTTCCCGCCATCGGTACATAGCATATAAGTATATAGTATATTATTGCGGGCAGAAGCATTACATACAGAGGCCAAAAATGCAGAAGCTTAGCTCCCAGGCTCTTTTTGTTTTTTTTGATTACATCATTTTCCACATTATTTTTCATTCATCCCCCTATTTGAAATAAAGCTTTGCCATAACAGGATAATGATCGGATAAATATACCCCATCCTTGCTGTCTGTCCATTTTTCCGTTTTTTCACAGCCAAATCCGCCCGATATGAAGATATAGTCAATCTTCTCTTCTTTTTCAAGGCTTCCATAGTCATGGAAAGTAGCCCCTGAAAGACTTATTGCATCCGTGAATTTGCCGGAGCCTATAATACTTCCCATTTCTTCCGCTTCCGGCTCGGCATTGAAATCCCCTGCCAAAATTACCGGAGCATCCGGAAAAAATTCAGTGCTTTCTATTCTTTTAAGCAACTGGTTTAAGCCCAGCAGTCTGGCGCTGCTGCCTTCATGGTCAAGATGTGTATTGTATACTCTGAACATTTTATCCGCCGCCAAGTCATACAGCAGAGCTTCCGTAGTTACTCTGGGACAGATACTCTGCTCCTTGTATCTGCTGCCCGCCGCAAGCGGAGTTTCGGACATCCAGAAAGTGCTCATTGAAACGAGATTGAACCTGTCCTTTCTAAATGCTATGCTTTCCTGCTCATCGTCCAGCTTTTCACTCCTGCCGCAGCCAATAATATAATAATCCGCAAATGTATCTTTAAGCCATACGGCTACATGCGGCAGAACCTCCTGAAAGCAGATTATATCCGGTCTTTCACAGTTTATCTTGTTTTCTATGAGGCTCTTTCTGTTAGAAAAATTATTCCTGCCGTCCTGCTCATAGTCACATCTGATATTAAATGTCACAATTTTTATTCCATTTTCAGCCATCATCTCTCCTCCAAAGAGGTGAATATCCCCAAGGCTCGGTAATAACTTCGCCGTTTTCCAGACGCATGTAGGTTGTAAAATTCTCCGTATCATTCTCATCCAAGATAAATACTCTTGCGCCTTTTAAATGGTCAGGTGCTCCGTAGGTACCGTAGCCGCCCGCTCTTCCATAGCCTAAGGTTATTCCGAAAAGTTTTCCGTAGTAATCGTTTGCATGGTCATGCCCTACAAAAACTCCTTTAGTATGGCCCGCCTCCAACATCGCATAAAACAGTCCCGAGTTAAGCCTCGGAGCACCGCAGCCCTCCCGCTTTATTCCATAGCATTTCTCATATTTGAATACATCTTCAAATTCAGGTAGTGCTATGTGCTGAAAATTGATTACAGAAAAATTCTCGTTTTCTTTTTCCAGCTCTTTTATGATATTTTTATACCAGTTTATCTGGTTACCGGTTACAAAAGCATATCCGCCTACAAAATCCCACTTGTTGTAATCTCCCGAGTCTATGGCTGAAATTACCCACTTTGTTTTTTGATTCTTATCCTGTATCTCAATTATATGATTTCCCACTCCGTCAACAGAGTTTACATCGTGATAAGCTACACAGCCCCTCATTTTACCTGCTGCGGCAAGCAGCTCCTCTTTGCTGTGCCCCCACTCCGAGTCATGATTTCCGAAGGTAAAGGTCCAGCAGAAATCTCCCTCTTCCAGCGGAGCAAATACCTTAGGCAGATATTTGAGATTATTTTCCCCATACACCATATCTCCCGTAGAGATAACAAAATCAGGCTTTTCGGCATCTAAGATATCTCTCATAAGCTTAACGGTTTTGTGATCCGCTTCGTCATCGTTGGTATAGTGCAGGTCTGTTAATTGTACTATCTTAAAGCGTCCGTCTTTATTAAAATTAAGCTTTACACTCATAGTCACTTCCTCCAACTTCATGACAAGTGTAAAAAAAAAGTCCACAATAAACAATGGACTTTTTTAAAAAATATAGTGGAAATTTTTATATATTATTCATTTTAACCTGTACCGCCGCCTTTACATTTGCAGTATAGACGCCGACAATAATTACTGCCGCGCCGACTGCCTGAAGAAGTGTAATTTGCTCATTCAGTATAATTACTCCCGAAATTATTGAAACTAAAGTAGACACTCCTATGAATGAGGATGTACGGTTAACCCCTATTTTGGCAATTGCCGCATTTGAGAGCAAAAATGCCGTAATGGAGCAGCCTATTCCCTGATACAGCGTTGCAATCAGAAAATTCCGGTTCTGTACCGGAAGTAACAGTAAGTGCTTTACATTTCCTGTAAAAAATGCCTCCGCAAAAGCTGCCGCCGCAAATACCGCCGCTCCTGCAATAAGCATAATGTATGTTATTTCTACACCTGTATACTCGGAAGCCTTATCTACAAATACGCTGTAAAGCGAATATGAAAAGACCGCCAGTAAAAGAAAAATATAGCCTGTCATGGAAAATCCGGCAGACATTCCTGCCGCCGACACGGTTATAACCACACCGCAAAGCGTAATCAGAATACCTGCAACCTGTAGCACGGACGGCTTTTTTTTAAGAATTACTGTCGAGCCTGCAAGCGACACAACAGGTATGCAGGCGAAAAACACTCCTGTTTCAGAGGCGGTTGTACGGGTTATTCCGAAAGTTTCTCCTATAAAATACAAAACAGGGCAAAACAAAGCTATTATCAGCACCGACCTAAGGGATTTTCCTCTAAAATTTACCCTAAACACCCCGACAGCCACCAAAACACTCATAGCCACAACTGCAATTAAAAATCTCCAGCCGAGCAAATACAGAGGGCTTTCGTTCTCCGTCATCTGCTTGGTAAAAATATAACTAAGTGCATAAAGTATCTCACAGCCTACAGCACATAGACAGCCGACAACAGTATTACTTACTTTCATTACGCTACAACCCTTCATTCGATTTTATTTCGCGTTTATATTATCACAAACCGTCATTCCAATCAACAACAGATAAAAAATTCAGGATGACTTCCACTTTCAGCAACAAAACCGGGACTGTTCAGCAAAATCCTACCTAACCTGCTTATAATACACATTTGAGGTAATCTTAAAATTTATGAAATAAATTATCATAAACACAGCCCCTACTGTAAAAAGTCTGCTGCCATAGTCTGAAAACTGATGTATGCCGAAAAGTCCGAGCAGTTGGTATAAAATTTTTGATGACACCAGAGAGTGCACCATAGCCACAAACAGCGGCAGAAAAAACATCCATACAATCTGGCTTGAGGCTGTCTTTTTGATTAACTCATCCGGAAGTCCCACTCTCTTCATAATCTGGTATTTTTCCCTGTCTTCCGCTCCCTCGCTGATTTGTTTGTAATAAGTTATAAGCATAGTTCCTGAAAGGAAAATTAAACCGGTTATAATTCCAAGAAACAAGAAACCACCGTTAAGCTCATAGGCTGACTT
>JBHADN010000086.1:0-2957 GCA_041855085.1 Catonella sp. | reverse complement strand
AGGCGAAAGCCTTCTTACACCGTGTCTGACATTTGAAACGGCTATTGTTTAAAATTCCTAGATATTTATATGAAAACAATATTTTTTTATACATTCAAAAAGGGCTCTCAAACCATCTGAAATATTGACTTGAAGCATAAATTATAATAATATGGTAGAAGGGCTGTACTGCAACTCTCTATTATTCGCTGTAACTTTTACGCGAATAATCTGTAACAAATCACAACAAAATGAAAAGGATGGGAAGAGAATATGGGTATTAAGAAGATTTTGAGGATTATCATTATCTGCAATGTTGTCTTGCTTGGATCGGTCGGATTTTTTCTGACACAGCTTATAGTAGCCTCAGACCAAGAGAGAACAGCTTCAGAAAGGCAGCTTGAGTATTATAAACTCGGCGTGACTGTGGGGCAGGCTTCGGATTATCTCACATCCCAGGCCAGAGAGTATGTGCAGTATGGAAATGTCACATTTTACAACAACTACATGAAGGAAGTAAATGAAACAAAGCGCAGGGAAAATGCTATTGCAAGGCTGAAGGAAATGAATACGGCAAGTGAAATTCTGGCATACCTTGACAGTGCAGCCGATGCTTCTTCAGCCCTCGCAAAGGTTGAGGAGGAGGCTTTCGCCTTTGTAGCGGCTGGAAACCTTGAAGCGGCAAGAGAGCTTATGTTCAACGCTGCCTACACAACTGCCAAAGATACTATATCGGGCTATATTTCACAGTTTCAGGATGCTATAAATCAGCATGCATTGGAAGAGAAGGATGCGGCGGCGGATAATGCGAAGTTTTCGCAGATACTCTTGGCTGTGTTTTCGGCGTTCCAGTTTTTGACAATAGGTGTATCATTTGTATATATCTATAAGAAGATAAGCACGCTTAATAAGATAAAAGAAGAGATGGAAAGCAATGACGGCGATCTTACTTCGAGAATAGCTCACAGCTCCAATGACGAAATCGGAGACATTTCAAGATCCTTCAACGGATTTACCGAGAAGGTTCAGGAAATTGTAAGGCTTGTATCGTCTTCTTCAGACTCTATACTCGAGCTTGCGGCAAAGCTCGACAACAATGCGGCGGCATCCTCGGGAGCTGCGGAAGATATCTCAAGGGTTATAGAAGAAATAGCCAACAGCGCAACGGATCAGGCAAAGGATACCGAGTCGGGAGTAAGCAATATGGGAGAACTCGGAGATATCATAGGAGATCAGGTTGTAAAGATAAATGCGCTTCAGGAGAAATCACAGCTTGTAAACGGCCTTATAACGGAAGGCTTTGAATCTATAAACATACTTGACAAGAAGTCTGAAGAAAATCTTGAGATTTCCAACAGAGTCGGAGAGCTCATGCAGAAGACCAGCGAAAGTACGGAAAAGATAGAGGCTGCAAGCCAGATGATTAAGAGCATCGGAGAGCAGACCAACCTGCTTGCTCTCAATGCGGCTATAGAAGCTGCAAGAGCGGGAGAGTCAGGAAAGGGCTTCTCCGTAGTAGCGGAAGAAATAAGAAAACTTGCGGAAGACTCAAACAGATTTGCCGGAGAAATCTCAGAAGTTATCAAGGAGCTTATCGATAAGGTCAAGGATGCTATGGAGTCTATAAAGAATACGGAGAGCATAGCTAACGAGCAGAGAGAGCAGACTGTATCCACCAGAGCTAAGTTTACCGGAATTTCCGAGTCCATCGAGGAGATGAAGGAGCTTATACAGGAACTTAGCAAGAAGAGCACTCTGGTAGAGAAGAAGAAAGAAAACATACTTGGGGTAATGGGAAATCTTTCAGCTATATCTGAAGAGAATGCTGCAAGCACGGAGGAAGCGTCGGCTGCGTTTGCAGAACAGCTTGAGGCGATAAATGAGATAGCAAGGATAAGTTCAGACCTGTCTATGCAGACTCAGAATGTCGTAGACACTGTGAACAGATTTAAGTTTTAAGTAATATCAAATGTATTGGAAAAGGGGTTTAAAATGGAGAAGAAAATTAAAGACTTGATTATCGGACAGATTAACAGGGAGTTCTACTCGGCGTATCTGTATTTGGATTTTGCAAACTATTATTATGACAAAGGTTTGGACGGCTTTGCAAATTACTTTGACATTCAGGCTCAGGAGGAAAGGGATCACGCTATGATGATGCGTAAATATCTTCTTGACAACGGAGAGAGGGTAACACTTGAAGCAATCGAAAAGCCTGATAAGACCTATGAAGGAATTGAAGATCCGCTTAGGTTTTCATTTGAGCATGAAAAGTTTATTACCGCAAGCATAAATGAGATATATAAGGCGGCAGGAGAAATCAATGACTTTAGAACAATGCAGTTTTTTAACTGGTTTGTAAAAGAACAGGGCGAAGAGGAGAAAAATGCAGATGACCTGCTTAAGAAGTATGAACTTTTCGGAAATGATCCTAAAGGTTTGTATCTCTTAAATCAGGAATTGCTCGGAAGAGTGTATTCAGCTCCCGCGGTAACAGAATAAAATTTATTTAAGTCCCATCCGTATTTGTTGCGGATGGGATTTTAAATATTCCGGTGTGTTTCTGTAGTCTGCAAGTGACTTTGTTAATAATTTAATTTGCAGATAATTCCGGATATATATTGAAAACTTATAGCTAAAATGTTATTATGAAGTCGTGCTTATTGTATAGAATCATCCTAAAACAGGCTGCAAACGGCATAAATTCTTCAGGTATATGACTTGGTAACGGTTTGCAAAGGCAGCGTGATGATTTGCGGCGACATATTGTAAAAGCGTGCAATTTCGATTATTTGCAATGTCTTTCGCGGATAATCGGTATAACAGTCAGGAGGATAAGATGGTAAATATTAACGAGGCGCTCAGAGTAAAGACCTACCCGGGAAGAGGCATAGTTATAGGCAGAAGTGCGGACGGGGAGTATGCGGTAACGGCTTATTTTATAATGGGAAGAAGCGAAAACAGCAGAAACAGAGTGT
>JBHADN010000085.1:0-8388 GCA_041855085.1 Catonella sp. | reverse complement strand
GACTTAGCCAACGGCATCCTGAAGTATCTGGATTATGACATAATAAAAAGCTCAAATAAATGTTTCTGGGGATATAGCGACCTTACAACTGTGATAAATGCTATATATTCTATGACGGGAAAGGCATCGGTGCTGTATCTGGTAAAAAATCTCATATCTTTAGAAGCGGCACATAGAAGAAAATGGTTTGAGGACTATATAAAAGGAGAAAATAACAGCTTATTCGACATAGAATATGAATTCCTGCAGGGAAGCAGGATGGAGGGGGTAGTCGTCGGCGGAAATATACGCTGTCTGCTGAAGCTTGCAGGGACGAAATATTTTCCGGATATGGAGGGGAAAATCATTCTGCTTGAAGCCTTGGGAGGAAAGTCGGGGCAGATAGTGACATTGTTTCATCAGCTTGAGCACCTTGGCGCCTTTGACAAGGCAGCAGGTATTTTACTGGGAACATTTATAAATTATGAAAGGGCAAACCCGGAGTTGTCGATATTTGATATACTCAAAGAAAATATAAGTGAGTCCTTGCCTGTCGCACAGACCATGGACATAGGCCATGGAAGGGAATCAAAAGCTATTTTTATAGGAAAAAGCCGACTTTTTACAAAAAACTTGACTTAACAAATGCTCGGAAAGTGTGAGCATAGAATAATTTTGGACAAATTTTCTGAAAATTGTTGACATTTCAATATTTTTGGTGTACTATATAAAATAGAATGCATACAAGTATGCAATGTTGTTGTATTGTAATGTGGTTATGTCAAGGATGGAGGCTAGAGGTCATGGGAAAAGTTGATTTAAAGGCAGTCCGTAATGCGGTGTGCCGCGCTATAGGCAGCAAGGTTGTGGTTCGCTCAAACAGAGGCAGACACAGGTTTGATGTGAACGAGGGTGTTATAACGGAGGCCTACCCACATGTCTTTATGATTGAGTTAAATGACAGTGATGAAGATGTGTCTAAAACGGTATCCTATACTTATAGTGATATTTTGACAAAAGATGTACAACTGCAGATTTGCACGGAATAAGTAAGATAATGCATGAGAGGATGCTCCCGAAGGGGGCATCTTTTTCTGTGCCATAAGCGTAGGGAGGGGCTGTTACATTTTGTAACAGCCCCCGGGGAATTGTATAAAAGTCTATCTATCTCTGGTCACATAGCCGAATCTGTCCTTTTTAGGACTCTTAGGCATTTCCCACTTGAAGTGGTCCGTATGAAGTACATGATGTGCCTTGTGTGAATTAGGTTTATCAAAATAATTTTCATACAGCGCCTTTATATCAGGGTTTTCATGTGAGTAGCGCAGAGAGGAGGTTCTGTCGAGGAAGTAAAGATTCTTTCCGCGTTCAAACGCCCTTTCCTCTCCGTCCTTTATAGGCTGTCCGCCGCCGCCTACGCAGCCGCCAGGACAAGCCATAACCTCTACAAAGTCATACTTCTTTTTGCCGCTTTCAATATCCTCTATAAGCTTTCTTGTATTTGCAAGTCCGTTTACAACGGCTACCCTCAGCTCGGTACCCTTTAAGTTGAATGTAGCCTCGGTAAGATCCGTATCCTGTGAGGTTGCTCTTACCACATTGAACGCATCAGGCGGACAGTTCTCGCCCATGATGGTATAATATGCAGTTCTGAGAGCGGCTTCCATAACTCCTCCGGTTGCTCCGAAGATGATACCCGCACCTGTTACATCGTGGAAAAGTGTGTCAGGCTCTACATTTTTAAGGCTCTTCGGCTGTATGTGGAAAGCCCTTATAAGCCTTACAAGCTCTCTTGAGGTAAGCACGCAGTCGGTATCATGTCCGGCATATTCATCGTGGAAGAATTCCATGTTGCGCTCGCCCTTTTTAGCTACGCAAGGCATGATTGCAACTGAATATATATTGTTAGGATCCACACCTATTTCATGAGCAAAATGAGTTTTCATAACCGAGCCGAACATCTGCATAGGAGATTTTGCGGATGAAAGCTGAGAGGTAAGATGAGGATACTGGCTCTTTATAAATCTTACCCAACCCGGACAGCAGGAGGTAAACATAGGCTTGTCCTTTAACTCACCGCTTGAAAATCTCTCTATAAACTCAGTAGCTTCTTCCATTATAGTAAGGTCTGCGGAGAAAGCGGTGTCAAATACATAGTCGGCACCTATTCTCTTTAGGGAGTCGAAAATCTTTCCGACAGTAGCCTCTTCAGCTTCAAGTCCGAGCATTTCGCCCCAGCCTGCGCGTACCGCAGGAGCTACCTGTACAACAACAACCTTCTTAGGATCGGCAATCGCTCTTAAGAACTCTTCCGTATCATCTCTTTCTTTAAGTGCGCCTACAGGGCAATGTGTTATACATTGTCCACAGAGTGAACAGTCGGGTTCTCTTATTGTTCTGGAGCCCGATACATTGATAGTCGACCTTGAGCCTGTTCCCTCAAGTGTCCATACACCAAGACCGGCAATTTTATCACAGACCTGAACACATCTCATACACTTGATACATTTTTTGGAATCTCTTATGAGAGGGAAGGTCTTATCCCACTCCTGTACCTCTAAACGCTCCTCGTAGAGAGTATCGGTTATATTAAGGTCGTTTGCAAGAGTCTGGAGAGAACAGTTCCTGCTTCTTATACAGGTTGCACACTTACAGTCATGCTGTGAAAGTATCATCTGTACCGTTCTGCGTCTTGCAAGTCTTACCTTAGGGCTGTTGGTATATATTACCATTCCCTCTTCAACTTCGTTGTTGCAGGCGGTTATGAACTTATCTTTTCCTTCAACATCCACGATACACACACGACAGGCGGCAATCTCGTTTATCTCTTTTAAGAAACAGAGATGCGGAACGGGAACGCCTGCACTATAGGCTGCATCCATGATACTTGTACCCTCCGGTACGGTTACGCTGATACCATCTATTGTTAAATTTACCATACTCTCTCACGCCCTCCTTTGAATATTCCGAAGCCATAGTGATCGCATCTCAGACAACGGCCTGATTCCTGACAGGATTCTTTCTCGCTCATACACAATTCTATACCGTCAAAATCCTTAACTCTTTCGGAAGCCTCTCTCTCTCCGAGTTCCACTCTTCCGCAAGGGGTGTGGTCGCTCTTGTTAGGGATAGGTATTTCCACATCGCAGGTAATTTCGTGGTTATATCCAAGAAATTCATCTATATTGGCAGCCATAACCTTTGCCGCAGCTATGGCAAGTATAACGGTTGCAGGACCTGATGCACAGTCACCGCCGGCAAAAATTCCCGGAAGTCCGGTAAAGCCGCCGTTAGGCATTGTAAACATCTTGCCTTTCTGTACAGGTATGCCCTCTTCTTCATAATACTTTGTTTCTATATTCTGGCCTATGGCAACTATAAGGGTGTCACAAGGTATGAACTGGTCAGGCTCTCCGGTAGATACTACGGAAGCTCTGCCGTCTTTAATTCTTGAAATCATCTGAGGGGTAACCCAGATACCCTTTATTCTGCCGTTTTCAATCTCAAGTCTTGAAGGAGCCATAAGGGTAACCATCTCAACTCCCTCCGCCAAAGCACCTTCTATTTCAACAGGGAGCGCCGTCATGTCGGCTACCCTTCTTCTGTATACACAGCTTACCTTTTTAGCGCCGAGTCTTACGGCAGTTCTTACGGCATCCATGGCAACATTTCCGCCGCCTATGATGGCAACATTCTGTCCTGTGAGGTCGTCACACTGATCCATACCTACATTTCTAAGGAATTTTACGGCAGACATGATACCTTCGGCATCCTCTCCCTCAAGTCCCAATTTCTTGTCGGTGGAAGCGCCTATAGTAATAAGTACCGCGTCATACTCCTTTTTAAGTTCAGGAAGGAAGAGATTTTCGCCGAGCTTATAGCCGTATTTAACCTCTACGCCCGTTTCGAGTATTGCGTCGGTATCCTCCTCAAGTCTGTCCTTAGGCAGACGGTAATTAGGTATACCGTATCTGAGCATACCGCCAAGCTTAGGAAGCATTTCGTATACTGTAGTCTGATGTCCCATAAGCTGTAAGTAGTAGGCCGCGGAAAGTCCGGAAGGACCGCCGCCGATAACCGCAATCTTCTTACCTGTAGAAGGAGCGCAGGCAGGAGGCGGAACTTTACCTGCCATATCGGAGGCTACTCTCTTGATACCTCTTATGTTTATAGAGTCATCTATCATATTTCTTCTGCACTTCTCTTCGCAAGGATGCTCGCAGATAAAGCCGCAGGTGGTAGGGAAAGGATTGTCCTTTCTTATGAGTCTTACCGCATCGGCATAGCGTCCTTCTCTTACGAGTGCAATATAGCCGGGTACATCGACATTTGCAGGACAGAGCGCCACGCAAGGTACAGGCTGGGTTGTAAGACAGGTACAGCGTCCGCTCTTTATATGCTCCTCAAAGTCCTCTCTGCAGTTGATGACAGCCTTGTAGACCATATTGGCAGCCTCATAGCCGATAGCGCAGTCGGCGGTTTCGGTTATGGATTTTGCAGTTTCCTCGATAAGGTCTATAATGTCCATAGTGGCATTGCCGTTAAGCACCTCTGTCATCATGTGTTTAAGGTGTAAAAGTCCTACTCGACATGGAACACATTTTCCACAGGTTTGCGCATGGCACATCTCGATAAACGCCCTTGTGATGTCTACAGGACACAGCCCCGGAGGGCTTGCCTCTATTCTCTTGTCCAAAGCCCGATAAAGATCTTCAATCACAAGTTCAGCTTTGTCAGGTGTGAATATTTCCAATCTGCTCATTCTAATATTACCTCCTCTGGTTGTAGTGAAATATCCGTTCCGGTTTGTAGGCGACAAAGCAAATGCTTTATATAAAATAAGAAGGCATAGATTGTTGCATCAAAAAAGCGCACAACAGCTTTTGCGGCATCCGTTCCGTTTAATCCTCAACGGAGGGCAAGAGCTCATGGCGTATTAGAAAACAAACGCTTTGTCAATACTCCGGATTCTATAAATATGTCGTTAATACGATTGTACAAAGTAGCTAAAAAAAAATCAACAATAGTTAAAAAAATGTCAGGAGTGACAGTAAAAAATGTGTGATTTTTGATAATAATTATCATTTACACCAAATAATTTGAGAAATCCGACTGAAAATATTGAAGCCGCATCGTCAGGATTATTTAGAAATGGCTATTGTAAATGAGAGAAAAATATGGTATATCTACCTCAGTATAATTTTACAGTAATTTATGCAGAGGCAAGAATGTAAAAAAATGTTTCGCTTTGTAAACACAACAAGAGTGAAAGAGGACATTTAAGAGGGATAGGAGGATAAAGGTGAAAAAAAATGTAATAGCAATAGCTCTGGCGCTGGCAGCAAGCGCAGTTTTATCCGCGTGCGGAGCATCATCCGGCAGTACAGCCAAGTCTTCGGCGGCAAGTACGGCATCCGGTGCGGCAAGCGCCTCCGCCGTAACGACTGCACAGGTTTCGGAGAGCACAGGAGGAGCAGTTACAGCGGACGGAATGGAGATAGGCTGCTGCGGCTTCGTGGTAAAAACAGGAAAGACGGTAAGGCTCGGCGGGCTTAAGGGGCCTACTACAATGGGACTGGTTAAGCTGCTTAACGATGCAAAGGAAGATAAGACTATAAACAACTATGAATTTACTATGGCAACTCTGGCGGACGAGATAGCTCCTAAGCTTTTAAAAGGAGAGCTTGATATTATAGCGGCGCCCGTTAATTTAGGCTCGGTGCTCTATAATAAGTCGGGCGGAAAGATAAGAATGCTGGCGGTAAATACTCTCGGTGTGCTTTACATAGGAGAGAAGGGCGGAAATACGGTTAAAAGCATAAGCGACTTAAAAGGAAAGACGATACTTGCAACAGGAAAGGGCACTTCTCCGGAGTATGTATTGAAGAAGCTGCTTACCTCGGGAACAGGGGAAGATATAAGCAAGGAAGTTAAGATAGAGTGGAAGTCGGAGGCTGCGGAGGTGCTCGCGGCACTTAAAAAATCGGAGCAGGCGATAGCGTTGCTGCCGCAGCCGTTCTTTACCGTAGCAAAAGAGCAGATAGAAGGCTTTAATACAGCTCTCGACCTGACTGCGGAGTGGGAAAAGATGGAAGGTGCGGGAAAACTTGTGACTGCGGGCTTCTTTACAACAGAGGACTATATAAAGAACAATAAAGTAGTTGTAGACTCTTTCGTTGAAGAATATAATTATTCGCAGTTTTGGGTAAACAGCAATGTAGCGGAAGCAGCCAAGCTCATAGAGGCGGAGGGAATAGTAAAGAGTGCCGTAGCGGAAAAGGCGATACCTGAAACCAACATAACCTTTATTACGGGAGAGGATATGAAAGAGGCTGTAGGCGGTTATCTTTCGGTTCTTAATGAACTTAATCCGAAGTCCATAGGAGGGAAATTACCTGAAGAGAATTTTTACTATGAAAAGGAACAAGAATAGGAATTATAAAAAAATAGTATTAAAGATGGCAGCAGTGTGTTCAGCACTGCTGTTTTGGCAGCTTCTGGCGGTAATAGTCGGGGAGGAGATGGTTGTACCGTCGGTTATTTCCGTCTTTGAGCGCGTTGTCCTGCTCTCGGGAGAAAAAGAATTTATATCTATTATTATGTTCTCGGTGTACAGAGTTTTTTGCGGTATAATGCTCGGGGTTTTAACAGGGCTTATGCTCGGGATAATTGCGGGCAAATATAAGGCGGCGGAAATTCTTTTTGAGCCGTATTTTGTGACGGCTAAGGCAGTTCCGGTTGCATCTTTTGTAATAATACTGCTTATCTGGCTTTCCAGCGATGAGCTTCCTGTATTTATCTCCGCCCTTATAGTGTTTCCGATGATTTATACCAATACGGTCGCGGGAATAAGACAGACGGATAAGAAGCTGCTTGAAATGGCTGAAGTCTTTAAGCTGAAAAGACTGAAGAGAATAAAATATATATACATTCCCGGGATTATGCCGTATTTTACAGCCTCACTGAAGCTGTCGGTAAGCAATGCGTGGAAAGCGGGCATTGCGGCAGAGATTATAGGGTTGCCGGACGGCTCTATAGGAAATGAGATATATAAGGCGAAAATATATTTTGAAACGGCGGATATGTTTGCATGGACAATATTTATACTGCTGTTAAGCTTTGTTTTTGAAAAAATTTTTACAAAATGCGTTAAGTTGCTGTTAAAAGGGATAGCAGGTATTTAATATGGAAGAAATAAGATATATAGAGATAAAAAATCTTTGCAAAAGCTTTGACGGAAAAGAGGTGCTTAGGAATGTCTGCCACAGGTTTGAGCTTGGAAAAACGAATATAATAATGGGAAAGTCGGGTATAGGAAAGACCACGCTGCTGAATATAATTATGGGACTTTGCAGGGCGGACGGTGGAAGTATAGAAAATCTGCCGGACAGGATAGCCGCAGTATTTCAGGAAGACAGACTTTGTGAAGAATTTAACGCAGAAACGGCAATCACTATGGTTATGGACAGGCATTCGGCGGAAAAATCGGGTTTTATTACCAATCAGGAATATGCGGAATATATATTGAGCAGACTGGGGCTTGTCGGCTACGCCAAGAAAAAGGTAGGTGACCTTAGCGGCGGAGAGAAAAGGAGAGTGGCAATAGCTAGGGCTTTGGCATTTTTCCCGGAGCTTTATATATTTGACGAGGCTTTTAAGGGGCTTGACGGAGAAACTAAGAGAGAAGTAATGGAAATAGTAAGGGAAGTTACTGAGGGCAAGACGGTTATAATGGTAACACATGATTTAGGAGAGGCGGAATTTTTTGGAGGAGAAATGAAGGAGCTGAGCTGAGGGATAGGAAAAAGCACTAATAAAAATAGTCTATGAATACAAATGATTATTGAAAATTACTATCTTTGTTGAAAAAATAGTAAAAAAAGGTTAAACTGAAGCAGGCTCTATGATTACTTTGTGTTTTATTACAGATATACTGAAAGCTTTGTATTGGAATAGTAAAGAGGCCGATGTACTTGCGTACGGGCTTCTTTTTTTATGGGTGTATGGGGTTGATATGAAAAAATATATATTAAAGAGGGCTTTGATTGCCATACCTACATTTTTAGGTATTACAGTTATAGTTTATTTTCTTATGTCACTTGCTCCGGGCTCTCCTCTGGATGCCTTTTTGAAGGCGCCGGGAATTACGGAGGAGGAGCTGCTGCGCATAAAGGAATCTTTGGGGCTTGATAAGCCTGTTTATGTACAATATTACAATTGGCTTGCAAATATTTTAAATGGAAATTTCGGATATTCCTTTTCTGGAGAGAGGCAGGTAATAAAGCTGATAGCCGACAGGCTCCCGGCAACGCTTCTGCTTGCAGGGACGTCGTTGCTGCTTTCGCTGATAATAGCAATCCCTCTCGGAATCCTTGCGGCAATAAGGTGGAAAAAGCCGGAGGATTATGT
>JBHADN010000084.1:0-5328 GCA_041855085.1 Catonella sp. | reverse complement strand
TGTAAAGCGCCTTGTTGTTTTCCCTTACGATTTGATTGTCTTTAGGAGAATACCCTTTATCAAAATAATTTATCGCCTCTTCGTATTTTTCAAGCCCTATATCTGCAAAGCCCGCCGCTATATAATACTCCGCACGCTCCGCATTTTTGCTTACCGCCTGCTCATAATCCGCAAGTGCCTCCGCATATCTTCCGCTTTGAAGATGGGCGTTTCCGTTTTTATAGTAAGAGTCTGCCGTATTTTCCCCGCAGGCGGATATTGCCATGGCAGTCAGTAATGACAATATTACAACTTTTCTGTTCATAATTTCAAATTCTCCGGTATGTCTGCTTTTACGATTTCTGCAAATTTGTTTTCTGAAATCCTATATCTCCCATTGTACCTCTTTTCCCTGCAGGTTGCAATTCGTTTTTACTCTAAAAGCATCAACTCATATTGAATGTAGTTTCAGTACTCCCGCCATTGTATTTAAACTTGTTTTATTCTATACTATGCTTATTCATACAAAATAACCAAGGGAGGTCTTTATGAGAATTTATGTTACTAAAAATTATGAAGAATTAAGCAGAAAAGCTGCAAATATAATTTCTGCCCAGATTATCACAAAGCCTGACTCCGTACTCGGACTCGCTACAGGCTCTTCTCCGATAGGAGCATATAAACAGCTGGTAGAATGGTATAAGAAGGGAGATTTGGATTTTTCGGGTATCACTTCCATTAACCTCGATGAGTATGTGGGACTTCCTGCCGACCACAATCAGAGCTATGCTTATTTTATGAGAGATAATCTTTTTAATCATGTAAATACTCCTGCCGAAAATATCTTCCTGCCGAACGGAATGGAAACCGATGAAGCTAAGGAGTGCGAAAGATATGACAGCATAATCGATACCCATGGGCCTATTGATTTACAGCTTTTGGGACTCGGCGAAAACGGGCATATAGGCTTTAACGAGCCTGACAGTCATTTTGCAAAGGGAACTCACAAGGTAGCCCTTACTGAAAGCACTATACAGGCGAACTCAAGACTTTTTAATTCCGCCGATGAAGTGCCTAAATTCGCTTATTCTATGGGTACTGAAAGCATCCTTCGTGCAAAACACATCCTGCTCATCGCTTCCGGAGAAAAGAAGGCGGATGCTCTCTGCAAGGCTCTCTACGGCCCTATCACTCCTGAGGTTCCGGCTTCCGCCCTGCAATTCCATGGCAATGTAACCGTAGTTGCGGATGAAGCTGCATATTCCCTTATAGCAAAGAGGTAGACCTATGATAATTAAAAACGGACTTGTATTTACAGAGGGATGTAAGTTTGAAAAAAAGGATGTTTATATTGAGGGGGATATAATTGTAGACCATATTCCTGCCGACACCGAAGAGATAGATGCAACCGGACTGTATGTAATCCCCGGGCTTGTAGATGTGCATACCCATGGAGCTGTGGGACATGACTTTTGCGATGCCGACCTCGACGGGCTCTATGAGATAGCCGCCTTTGAAAAAAGTCAGGGTGTAACCTCCTTCTGCCCTACCTCTATGACTCTTTCGGAAGAAATGCTTACCGGAATATTTGCGACAATAAAGGATTTTAAGCCCGAAAAGAAGCATGCAAGAGCCCTCGGCATAAATATGGAAGGTCCTTTCATCTCTCTTGCAAAAAAAGGAGCACAAAACGGGAAATATGTTATCAACTCCGATATAGATGTGTTTAAGAGACTGAATGAGGTCAGCGGCGGCAACATCCGCCTTGTTACCCTCGCTCCCGAAACCGACGGTGCAACTCTCTTTATAAAAGAGCTTGCAAAGGATGTAAACATATCGGTAGGACATACCGAAGCGGGTTTTGATACTGCCGACAGCGCCTTTAAGGGCGGCGCAAATCATGTAACCCACCTCTTTAACGCAATGCCTGCGTTTAACCACAGAGATCCGGGGGTAGTGGGTGCGGCACTTGAAAATGAAAATGTTATGGCGGAGCTTATCTGCGACGGAGTGCATGTACATCCCTGTATGGTAAGAAGCACCTATCGTATGTTCGGCGACGACAGGATAGTCCTTGTAAGCGACTCTATGGAAGCGACAGGAATGGAAGACGGAGTGTATTCCCTGGGCGGACAACGGGTTACCAAGACGGGCAATAAAGCCACACTTGACGACGGCACTATAGCCGGCTCCTGCACCTCACTTTTCAATTGCTTTAAGACAGCGATTAAGTTCGGCATACCTCTCGAGTCCGCTGTCAAAATGGCAGCTACCAATCCCGCAAAGAGTATCGGTCTTGGAGATAAGGCGGGAGTTATAAAGGCAGGCGCTTATGCTGATTTGCTCCTGCTTGATAAGGATTTAAATCTTGTAAAGGTTATATAAATTTTATAGAATAAGGAGTTTACTGCTACTTTTCGCACCGAATGCGTCAGGGGATGTGCACAGCACATCCCCTGACGCATCTTTATACCCACGGCTGATTCTTCTCAACCGTCACTATCTCAATTTTATCTTTATTATATCTGTCGTGGCAATAGTTATACTTCCATGCTCGATGCGCTTCTCAGCCGTCAGCTTGTATCGGTACTCCACATTCTTTTTCAGGTTGGAAATCACGCCGGATGTTCGGTTTTTCCCTGCAAATCCTACTACTTCCCATCCCTTTTCATCGGAAATATACTTATGCACCAGATAATAATCAGCTCCTTTGTATTTTCCCCACTTCAGTTCCGCCTTATTTCCTTTATGGGCTATCTTAACAACGGAAACAGTACCTATATTTTGTCCGGTATCGGTATTATTTTGTCCTGAATTAACATCAGGTTCTATATCTGTATTTTTCTTACCGTTGCCGAATGTAAAGCTTCCTACATTACCATCAATGTCCTGAGCATAGATAGTCACTCCCACTTCAGGATTAAACGCTGAAGTAAGGGTTACTTTTCCTTTAGCGTCTACCGTAGCCCAGCTTTCATATTCACTTCTCCAGATAAAACTCGACGCTTCGCTTGTTACCCCGTTGGTTACGGATAACTGTACACTTTCTCCCGCCTTGGCAGCTTTTTTGCCTGATATAACAACTTTCCTGTATGTCTGTGTACCGTCTGTCGCCCTGAGGTCAAATGCATCAAAGTATCCGTCATTATCACTTCCCACAAAACGGTTGGCTCTCAGCATTACTCTTGCCTTTACCGCACCGGAAGGTTTTGGAAGATTTATTTCATATCGTACATATTCAGGGCTTCTGTGTGCAATACTTTTTGATGCGAGAATCTTACCCGAGGCATCCAGAAAATTAAGATACATTACCGCCTGGTCATGTGGACTTTGGTCATAACAACGCAAACTGCCTGACAGCTTAAAGACTGTTCCCGCACTGTAAGCATTCACATCTACATCCTGATAAATCTTCGCCTTTTCATAGTCAGAGGCTTTTACCTTGCCATCTCTATATAAAAGAC
Organism: Catonella sp.; assembly: GCA_041855085.1. Lineage (GTDB taxonomy): Bacteria > Bacillota > Clostridia > Lachnospirales > Lachnospiraceae > Catonella. The sequence continues at coordinate 1,885 of JBHADN010000084.1, read as the reverse complement.
AGAGAAAATACTTGCCGTCAGCCGGCCTGTATACGCCATCTCCATTCGACAGCACCCAAGAGTTTATATCGCCTATCCAGCCGACAGGACGCTTCAGCGCACCTTTTAACCAAGAGTTGGCATCCATTACAGAAGTATCTTCTACATACTCCTCAAATCCGGGATTTATTAACAGATTTGCCGACTCATATCCCAAATCCGCAAAAGCCCTTACCGAAAACATAGATGCTGCAAACACTGTTAATAGCAGGGACAACATAAATTTTTTAAATATCGTTTTAAACATATTAACCTCCTTCGCCTAAGAGCACCTTACCGATACCCGAGTTTCTATAAATCTTGCCTTCATTATGCTATTTAAAATATACTTCTTCAAGCATTTACATCGATTTGACCGTGCCAAATTGACGACATAAATTGTGCCAAGTTTTTTGTCCATATTTCTGTTTATATCTCCTTACTCTGCACTCTGTTTTTTACAAAGATTTAACTAAAACACGGTAACAGATTTTACATAACCTGTATACAATACACTTGTACAAAAACATTTCCCAATGAAAAGAGGAGAATTATGAAAAAAAGAACAATCAAGCTCTGCGCATTGCTGGCAGCCATGGTAACCGCTTTATCGGGCTGCGGAAGTACAGGGACTCCGAATACGGCTACGATATCCGAAGAGAGTACCGCCCTCGGCTCGGCAGCTTCAAGCGGCACTTCCGACACGGAAAAAATCAAAATCGAGTATTGGCACTGCAACGCGGACAATCAGGGCGGCAAAACCGTAGAGCAACTGGTAGCTGACTTTAACAGTTCAAATAATCGTATCGAGGTAATCGCAAAATACAATCCCGATATGTACAAGGGGCTTATGCAAAATATGCAGGCGGAAGCAGCTACAGGCAGAACTCCCGCCATTGTACAAATCGGATGGGCTTTCCTTGATTACTTCTCAAACAACTTCGAGTACATAGATCCCCAGTCGGCAATCGACAAATATGACACCGCAAATTCAAGCTTTTTAACTGACAACTTCCTGCCTAATGTACTGGGATTGGCAATAAACAGCGACGGCAAGCAGGTCGGAATACCTTACTCACTGAGCACCCCCGTACTGTACTACAACAAGGATTTGTTCGCAGAGGCGGGACTCTCCGCAGAAGGTCCAAAAACCTGGGAGCAGGTTATAGAGTATTCAAAAATTATCAAAGACAAAACCGGCAAGTACGGGCTTTATATTCAGGAGCCTGCCGATAACTGGGCTACACAGGGGCTTCTGGAAAGTAACGGTGCAAAGTTCCTTACAAAGGACGGAAGCGGCGCAAAGGCAACCTTTGCCTCCGAGGAAGGAATTGAAGCATATCAGAAATGGGCTGATATGGTAGCTGACGGCACGGCACTCAACATCTCCTGGGATGAGGGGATGCAGGCATTCAATCAGGGTGAGGTGGCTATGGCTTATACTACCATAGCCAGAAGAGCAAATATTCAAAGCAGCGCGGAATTTGATGTAGCCGCTGTCAATTCTCCTGTATGGGAAGGCAAGTCCAGAGTAATACCCGCCGGTGGATGCTTCCTTGCTATTACTGCACAGACCGAAGAAGAACAGGCTGCCGCGTGGGAATTTGAAAAATATCTCTACAGTATTAAGAGTATGGCGGCATGGACAGAGGGAACAGGCTATGTTCCTCCCAGAAAAGATGTCGCAGACAGTCCTGACGGGCTTAAGACCTTCCTTGAAGAAAACGAGATGATGAAGGCTGCCACAACACAGATGGACAGCATTCAGCCTTGGGCTTCTTTCCCGGGAGATGCAGGGCTGCAGGCGGAACAAATTCTTCTTGATGCAAGGGACAGAATACTCAGCGGGAATGTTACAGCCAGAGAG
>JBHADN010000083.1:0-4559 GCA_041855085.1 Catonella sp. | reverse complement strand
GCGGTCGCAATCTCTCCGCTGTCATAGCTCCAGTCCTTATTTTCTTCGCCCGACTTTATCACTCCATGTTTAAAATCGCGCTTCCTCCCGCTTCTTAAATATTCTTCCACCAGGCTGAGCACGGAATTCTTTCCTCTTGTGCCTACAAGTATATCCACCAAATCGTCATCTTCAAGCTTTGACTGCGGAGCCTGCACATAACAGCCTACCGCCACCACTACCGCCTCCGGATTTATTTTTTTTGCACGATGCAGCATCTGCCTGGACTTTCTGTCCGCTATATTAGTTACCGTACAGGTATTTACTATATACACATCCGCTTTTTCGCTGAACTCTCTTATCTCGTAGCCCGCCGCCCTAAACATCTCTCCAATCGTTTCAGTTTCGTAGGCATTTACCTTGCAGCCTAAAGTCAATAAAGCCACTGTTTTGTTTTTATTGTCTATTTTCACTATTTTTCTTGTTCCTTTTTATTTATAATACGCATTGACTTTTTCCCCACTTAAAAGTATTATTAGACTGTATATAAAAGATATGTTTTTTTACAAGGAGGAACTAGCCGATGAAGTCAGTTAAAATTTCTTTGAATTCTATTGATAAGGTAAAGGCTTTTGTAAACGAGGTGACAAAGTTTGATTCAGATTTTGACCTTGTTTCAGGCAGATATGTAATTGATGCAAAGTCAATTATGGGTATTTTCAGTCTTGACCTTTCAAAGCCTATTGAGCTTAATATCCATAATGATGCTCAGGCTGAAACCATAGTGCAGGCACTTAAGCCGTTTATAGTAGAATAATTCTTCCACATTTTACCAACCCACTTCCCCGAATTGTTGGAAGTGGGGCTTTTTTTGCAGTTGTACATACTTTATGACTCTTTATTCTTATGCACTAAACTTCCATCGGCTCGCAGTCTATGACCTCTATATTTTCCATCGTCTTCTTGTATAAATCCTCTATTACATCTTCCAGATGCTTTTCCGACTTTTCAATTCTGCTCAAGGTAGGTTTTGTAACGGGGTGCTCCGCCACAAATATGGTACAGCAGTCCTCGTAAGGCAGTATGGAAGTTTCAAAAGTTCCTATTTTCTTTGAAATATCTATTATATCCTGTTTATCAAAGCAAATTACCGGTCTGAATACGGGAAGTTCGCACACGGCATTTGTAGTAAGCAGACTGTGCATAGTCTGACTGGCTACCTGCCCTATGCTCTCCCCCGTAACCAAGCCCAGACATTCCTCCCGTTTTGCAAGCTCCTCGGCTATCTTCATCATATATCTTCGCATAATTACGGTAAGCTCATCATGAGGGCATTTCTCGTAGATTGCAAGCTGTATGTCCGTAAAATTTACCACGAAAAGCTTTATATTACCCGCATATCTTGCCGTTATTCTCGCAAGGTCAATTACCTTTTGTTTAGCTCTCTCACTTGTATACGGAGGGGCATGAAAATATACCGCCTCCACTTTTACACCTCGTCTTGCCATCATATATGCCGCCACAGGGCTGTCTATTCCGCCTGACAGCAGACACATCGCCTTCCCTGCGGTACCTATAGGCATTCCTCCCTCTCCCTTTACGGTTTCCGAGTAAATATAGGTCTTATCTCTAAGTTCGATTGTTATAAATTTATCAGGCGTTCTGACATCAACACTCAGCCTGTCGCCATATTTGTCAAGTATCATGCCTCCCACATCCGCCGAAATCTCGGGCGAGGTCTTAGGAAGACGCTTGTTGCTGCGCTTTGCCATAACCTTAAAGGAGAAGCTTTCCGCAGGGTATCTCTCTCCTATATAATTTACCGCCGCTTCACAGGCTTCGCAAAGGTCTGTTGTATCCGCAATGTACACAGGGCAGATGTGCTGTATTCCCATAACCCTCTTTAAGGCATCCATTGCACCGTCATAGTCCATTGCCCCTTTATCAGCCTCCACGAAAATTCTGCCCGGCTGCTTGTAAACCTTGTACTTGCCCTCAACTTTTTTTAATGATGAGGCAATCTGCCCTACCAGCGCATCCTCAAACAAAAATCTGTTCTTCCCTTTTACGCCTATTTCTGCATACTTTATTAAAAAAGCTCTGTACTCAAACATTATCTTCTCCTATATTTTGAAAGCGCGGGAACAAGCTCTCTCAACGCTTCTACCGTATAATCTATCATTTCTTCCGTTGTAAAAAGCCCGAAGCTGAACCTTATAGTAGAGTCCAAAAGCCCCTCTTCAAGCCCTATCCCCTTTAATGTTCCGCTGAAATCGGGATGATGTGAGGAGCAGGCGGAGCCCGAGGATACATATATTCCCCTCTCCTCAAGCGAATGTAAAAGCACCTCCGCCTTTACATTATTAAAGCTTGCACTTACTATCTGCGGAGCGGTTTTATGTATATTTTCCCGAAGATTGCCTGCAAGAAAGACTGCGTTTATTTTACAGTCCGGCACATTTTCTATAAGTCCCTTTATCATCCTCTCTTTCAGCAAATACAGCCTCTCCGTCTTATCGTTATGATTTTCGTACATAACCTTTGACGCTTCTCCGATAGCCGCTATTCCCGTTACATTCAGCGTTCCCGAGCGCAGATTCTTCTGCTGGCCGCCTCCGAGTATGTACGGCAGCAGCCTTACTCCCTCCCGCACATACAAAAAGCCTATACCCTTGGGCGCATGTATCTTATGTCCGCTTACACTTATAAAATCCGCTCCCAGCTTTTTAGTGTTTATATCAAACTTTCCGTATCCCTGTATCGCATCTATATGTATGAGTATTTCGGGATTTTTATCTCTTGCAATGCGTATAAGCCTTTCCGCATCTGCAACCGCACCTATCTCATTGTTCACCAGCATAAATGAAAACAGGGTGGTTTCGCCGTCTATGCTTTCCGCCAGTTTTTCTTCGTCTATATGACCGAGGCTGTCTACCGGAAGATAAGTTACCTCATATCCTTTTTTTCTCAGTTCCTCTGCCGGCTGATGCACGGAGGCATGTTCAAAGCAGGTGGTTACAAGCTTTTTACCCTGTCTTTTTTTGGTTTCCGCCCCCATAAGTATAGCCTGATTGTTTGACTCCGTGCCGCAGGATGTAAAAATTATTTCGCTTTTTTTAGCCCTAAGCGTCTTTGCTATCTTCTCCTTGGCATCCTCCACATACCTCTCAGCCTCAAAGCCCTTTATATGTTTTGAAGAGGGATTGCCGTATGCATTTACCATGGTTTCCCTCATAATATCCATCACGCTGTCAAGCGGCTTTGTTGTAGCCGCATTATCCAAATAACACTCCATATTTTCTCCTACACATCTATCTCAAAAGCAATGGCTGCAACCAGCGCAAGTCCTGCCGTTTCCGTCCTGAGTATTCTGTTTCCGAGGCTTATAGGCAATGCTCCGAAGCTTTCCGCAAGGTTCAGTTCTTCCTCCGAAATACCGCCCTCGGGGCCTATGTATATGCCTATACTGCTTTTTCCCTTTGTCCCTCTTATCAGTTCTCTGGCTCTTTCCATACCCTTTGCCTTTTCGTACGGAATAAGGCAGTATTCAAGGGTTTGGGCTCTTTTAGCAGCCTCATTGAAATCCACAAAATCCGCCACCTCCGGCACTATATCTCTTCCTGATTGTTTTGCCGCGGTAAGCGCTATGGTTCTCCATCTGTCCAGCCTTTTTTCTTCTTTTTTCCTGTCCTCAAGCTTTACTATTGTGCGTTTCATAATAACCGGTACAATTTCCGAAACTCCAAGCTCAACCGCCTTTTCTATTATAAGCTCCATCTTGTCCTTTTTAGGCAGTCCCTGAAAAAGCACTATTTTGGAAGGAAGTTCCGCTTTTCCCCCGTTGCAGTCCGTTATCCTGCAAACTATACGGTCAGCCTGCATTTCCTTTATATCCGCTCTGTAAACCAGACCATCTCCCGTACTCAGATTTATCTCGTCGCCTTCCCTCATCCTCAGCACATTCTTGATATGATTTACATCGCCTCCCGTAATGTACGCCAGTTCATTTTCTATATTGGATGAGTCTATAAAAAAATTTGACATATTACTTCCTCGCTACCAGACACACCCAATCTCCGTCATGGCTCTCAGACACGAGATTAAGTCCTGCTTCATGTATCGCTCTTATGACCTCTTCCGACAGTTCCTCCACTATTCCCGAGCATATGTAGTAACCTCCGTCTTTAAGTGCAGGCACGATAAGAGGAGTAAGAGACACAAGCACGGGAGCAAGAATGTTCGCCGCAATTATATCATAGTTTTGTTTGTACAGCTCATTTCTCAATTCTTCATCTTCCAGCAGATTTCCCGCCTCTACCCTTGCAGTTTCTTCCACTCCGTTTATAACAAGATTTTCCTTTGCCGTCTTAACCGCCGTAGGATCGATGTCAATTGCATAAGCCTTCCTCGCACCCAGCTTCAACGCCGCTATGGTAAGTATGGCGCTTCCGCAGCCTATGTCAAGCATTTCGGAATTTTCTGTTACATACTCTTCCAGTTCCTCCACACACAGCCTTGTAGTTTCGTGAGTGCCCGTTCCGAAAGCCACTCCCGGATCTATTTTTATTATTATATCGTCT